>NZ_JNKD01000006.1:0-76809 GCF_000701925.1 Ruminobacter sp. RM87
TATGCTCCAGTAACCCGTGAATACCACTTTAATTACGTTAAGTAATGATGTGACGCAGGTTGAGAGATACCTGGATAAAATAATCTCAAACCCTTAACAATAAAAAAAACAAAACGCGGGGCAGTGTATGAAGTATACATGTTGCATTAAGAAAACCGGCGTGCTTGTTAGACAGTATTTCTAAAGCACAGCAAATGAGCACCCGGTATTAAGGATAATGAAAAATTAATATTGAGGTAGTTTGCTATGATCACATTAAAAAATTCGAAACCAGAAATTCCACTTCCGAGCGAGTCCTCCGGAAAAAGAAACCCACCACCAAAGATTTAATATCACCACCCTCTTGAATTTTATTTAAGAGGGTTTTAAATTTTCTAATCATCTCTGCAGCTGCATAAGCTGTAAAATTCACAGTCCCGTGTCACGACATTCCACAGACACAGCTCTCTTATGGAGGAAACAGACCGTTTATGATAAAATAGGCATGTTTTTTTCATTAACCAACCCATAGGAAAAATATGGCACAATTCATCTATACAATGAACCGCGTAGGCAAGATCGTACCGCCTAAGCGCCACATTTTAAAAGATATATCATTATCATTTTTCCCGGGAGCAAAGATAGGTGTATTAGGTCTTAACGGTGCAGGTAAGTCAACACTGTTAAAGATTATGGCCGGTATTGACACCGACATTGAGGGTGAAGCACGTCCTCAGCCTGGTATCAAGATCGGTTACCTTCCTCAGGAACCACAGCTGGATCCTGAAAAGACAGTTAAGGAAACTGTTGAAGAAGCCCTCGGTGACGTAAAAAAAGCCCTTGCCCGCTTAGACGAAGTATATGCTGCCTATGCGGATCCTGATGCTGACTTTGATGCTCTGGCAGCAGAACAGGCTCAGCTCGAAGCCATTATACAGGCCGGCGACGGACACAACATCGACAACCAGATTGAACAGGCTGCCGATGCTTTAAGATTACCAGATCCTGATGCAAAAATTAAAGTTCTGTCCGGTGGTGAAAGAAGACGTGTAGCCTTATGCCGCCTTCTTCTTGAACATCCTGACATGCTTCTTCTGGACGAACCTACCAATCATCTGGATGCTGAATCAGTAGCATGGCTGGAAAACTTCCTTAACCAGTACAGCGGTACCGTAGTTGCCATTACCCACGACCGTTACTTCCTTGACAATGTAGCCGGCTGGATTCTGGAACTTGACCGCGGTGAAGGTATTCCCTGGGAAGGAAACTATTCCTCATGGCTTGAACAGAAGGAAGCTCGTCTCGCTCATGAACAGGCAAGTGAAAACGCCCGCCAGAAATCAATTCAGAAAGAACTTGAATGGGTCAGACAGTCTCCGAAGGGAAGACATGCCAAATCCAAAGCCCGTCTTGCCCGCTTTGAAGAACTTAACAGCGTTGACTACCAGAAGCGTAATGAAACCAACGAACTGTTCATTCCGCCTGGACCAAGACTCGGTGACAAGGTTCTTGAAGTTACCAATCTTACCAAGGGATATGAAGGCAGAACTCTTATCAACGATTTAAGCTTCACTGTTCCAAAGGGAGCCATCGTCGGTATCATCGGTGCCAACGGTGCCGGTAAGTCTACTCTGTTCAGAATGATCAGCGGTACCGAACAGCCTGATTCAGGCAGCATTACTCTCGGCGAAACCGTGGTTGTTGCCAACGTTGAACAGTTCCGCGACAAGATGGATAACAAGAAGACTGTTTTTGAAGAAATCTCTCAGGGACAGGATATTCTGCGCATCGGTAATTACGAAATTCCAAGCCGTGCATATATCGGACGCTTTAATTTCAAGGGCACCGATCAGCAGAAGCGCGTAGGCGATCTTTCCGGCGGTGAAAGAGGCAGATTACATCTTGCCAAGCTTTTACAGACCGGCGGTAACCTGCTGCTTCTCGACGAACCTACCAACGATCTCGACGTGGAAACACTGCGTGCTCTGGAAAACGCATTACTGGAGTTCCCTGGCTCTGCCATGGTTATTTCCCACGACAGATGGTTCCTTGACCGTATTGCCACCCATATTCTGGACTACCAGGATGACGGCAAGATCACCTTCTTCGACGGAAACTTTACCGAATACGAAGAATGGAAGGTGAAGACCTACGGTGAAGATGCAGTGAAACCTCACCGCAGAAAGTTCAGAAACATTGCCTAACGCGATGATTCATCAGCTTTAATTTCAAACTGCAAAACCTGAATGATCCTCATTCAGGTTTTTTATTCCCAGAAAACCAAAAATTCTTGCACAGCAGTGGCAACATAAGGCTTAATACTTAGCGTCAGCAGTTCAGGAAACTGCAGTATTCCGAACCGGCAACACACCCTGATTATAAAAAACATCGGAGAAGAAACCTCAATGAAATATCGGACTTCCGACAAAAAACATATTGTTTTCATGATGTCATTTCTTGCCCTGCTTATATGTCGTCCTTTGGCGTATATGCTCATGCAAATGAAGCCTGCATCAACGCTTCAGACTGTCGTGAAGTGGTTGACAGCTTTATTGGCAAAAATGATTATGAAGGAGCCTTACCGTACCATGAAAGCGCATGCAGACCTGATGACGGCATGAGTTGTTTTCCTGTGGGCCTTCAGTACGAAACGGGATAAGGCACTGCCCAGAACTATGACATGGCGAGAACATACAACGAAAAAGCCTGTAATCTAAATTTTACCGCAGGTTGCGCAAACCCAGGTTACATGTACACTCAGTGTTTGGGCGTCAGCAAGGATTTATCCATTGCGGAAAAATATTTTGAAAAAGCATTATCCCTTAATGACGACAAAGGCTGCGATAATCTGAGTCAGTATTATTTTGATAAAAAGGAGATGGATAAATTCTTACCGTTTGCAGAAAAATCCTGCCGACTAAACAATGCCAGAGGCTGCCTTAAAGTCGCAGTCACATACAAGTATGGTCTCGGAACAGCAAAGGGTAATGCAAAGGCCCGGGAATATTTCAAAAAAGTCTGCCAACCGGAAGATCATACAGGGTGTAACAGTTCAGAAAGATAAATCACTTCCCGGGTTCAACGGAATTTTATGCCGTTGTTCTTCAGTAACCGCGAACAGATTAAAAATTTCTTCACACACAAAAAAATGTCATACCGACCGGTATGACATTTTTGTTTTTTTATCCTGATGCCGTACTCCCCTTCCGGAAAGCACGGCATAAACATTTCAGAAAAACCCGCGGTTAGCCTAAAGCCTTACGTGCGTTTCTGAATGCTCTCAGCCATGCACTGCCTTCACCCCAGTCATCAGGATGCCAGCTGTTTGCAACAGTTCTCATGCTGCGTTCAGGATGAGGCATCATGATGGTTACACGACCGTCGGTAGTGGTGAGACCGGTAATACCTTCAGGTGAACCATTAGGGTTTGCAGGATAACGTTCAGTAATATTACCGTAGTTATCAATGTAACGAACGGCTACAAGACCGCTTTCTGAAACCTGCTTCAGATGAGCTGCATCGCGGTATTCTGAACGGCCTTCACCGTGAGAAACTGCAATCGGCATATGAGAGCCGGCCATATCAGAGAAGAACAGTGATGGAGACTTCTGAATTTCTACCAGACTGAATCTTGCTTCAAATCTTTCTGATTCGTTACGTACGAAACGAGGCCATAATTCAGCACCAGGAATGATATCTCTTAAGTTTGACATCATCTGACAGCCGTTACAGATACCTAAAGCAAGAGTATCATTACGCTTGAAGAATGATTCGAATTCATCACGTGCACGTGCATTGAACAGAATTGACTTGGCCCAGCCTTCACCGGCACCGAGTACGTCACCGTATGAGAAGCCGCCGCATGCAGCCAGAGCATTGAAGTCCTTGAGTGTTACGCGGGCATTCAGAATATCTGACATGTGAACATCGATACATTCGAATCCGGCACGGTTAAAGGCAGCAGCCATTTCACCCTGTGAGTTAACACCTTCTTCACGAAGGATCGCAATCTTAGGAGCGGCCCCCTTGGCAATGTACGGAGCAGCAACATCTTCATGAACGTCAAAGGTAAGTTTAACATTCAGACCAGGATCCTTATCATCTGACTTAGCCTTGAATTCACTGGCGGCACAGGCAGGATTGTCTCTGAGAGCCTGCATGTGGTAAGTGGTTTCAGCCCAGATTGAACGGAAGTAGGTTCTGGTTTCATTGATTACGTCTGCACCGTTTCTTCTGAAGATGATGCGATCTTCATCGTTCAGAGTACCGATGGTGTAGATGTTATTGGCAAGGCCGTGACCTGACAGAATGTTCTGAACGTCTTCAACCTGATCCTTTCTTACCTGAATTACGGCGCCGAGTTCTTCATTGAAGAGAACAGCGAGGTCATCACTGCCTAAGCTGTCGAGATCAACGGTGATACCGGTATGGCCGGCAAATGACATTTCAGCCAGAGTTGTGAACAGACCGCCGTCTGACTTGTCGTGGTAAGAAATGATATAGCCCTTCTTGTTAAGGAACTGGATTGCTTCAAAGAAGCCCTTGAGCTGTGACGGGCTGTTAACGTCCGGAGTTACATCACCGAGCTGCTTGTAAACCTGAGCCAGTGCTGAACCGCCTAGACGGTTTCTGCCGTTACCCAAATCGATGAAAACAAGTCTGGTTTCACCGAGATCCGTTCTTAACTGAGGGGTCTTGGTTAAACGAATGTCTTCAACGCGGGCAAAAGAGCTGATAATCAGTGAAAGAGGAGCTGTAATTTCACGGTTTTCACCATTCTGAGTCCACTTGGTCTTCATTGACATGGAGTCTTTACCGACAGGCACGGTAATACCGAGAGCCGGACAGAGTTCTTCACCTACAGCCTTTACTGCAGCATATAAGCCAGCGTCTTCGCCGGGGTGACCGGCAGCGGCCATCCAGTTTGCTGACAGCTTGACTCTTTCGATGTCACCGATGTAGGCGGCAGCGATATTGGTAATTGATTCAGCTACAGCCATGCGTGCGGAAGCAGCATAGTCAAGCAGAGCAACAGGAGTTCTTTCACCCATTGCCATGGCTTCACCGTAATAGGTGTCATAGGAAGCTGCTGTTACACCGCAGTCTGCTACAGGAACCTGCCATGGTCCTACCATCTGATCACGTGCAACGAGACCGGTTACAGTACGATCACCGATGGTGATGAGGAAGGTCTTTTCGGCAACTGCAGGAAGACGTAAGATACGTTCAGCTGCTGACTTAGGAGTTACGCCGGTCAGATCCAGCTTCTTACCTTCAGCCTTCAGAGTCTTAACATTCTTGTGCATGCGTGGAGGCTTGCCGAGAAGCACGTCAAGAGGAAGATCAATCGGCTTGTTGTTGAAGTGTTCATCATTGAGAACAAGACGGCGTTCTTCAGTTGCGGTACCTACTACGGCGAAGTTTGCACGTTCGCGCTTACAGATCTTTTCAAAGGTTTCGTACTGTTCGGCACTTACTGCGAGAACATAACGTTCCTGAGATTCATTACACCAGAGTTCATATGGTGACATGCCAGGTTCATCATTAGGAACCTTACGTAATTCAAAGATACCGCCACGATTACCGTCATTTACCAGTTCTGGAAGAGCGTTTGAAAGTCCGCCTGCACCTACGTCATGGATAAAGAGGATAGGGTTATCAGCCCCCATCTGCCAGCATACGTCGATAACTTCCTGACAACGGCGTTCCATTTCAGGATTGTCACGCTGAACAGATGCAAAATCGAGATCTTCTGCTGACTGACCGCTGGTCATTGATGAAGCTGCACCGCCGCCGAGACCGATGTTCATTGCAGGACCGCCGAGAACAATAAGCTTGGCACCTACAGGAATAACACCCTTCTGAATGTGTTCGTTTCTGATGTTACCGAGACCGCCGGCAAGCATGATTGGCTTGTGGTAACCGCGGATTTCACGACCATTATGGCTGTCTACAGATTCTTCATATGTTCTGAAGTAACCATTGATGTTTGGACGGCCAAATTCGTTGTTGAAACCTGCTGCTCCTAAAGGACCGTCAAGCATGATGTCCAGAGCGCTGTCGATACGGTTTGGCTTGCCGAAGTCAGTTTCCCAAGGCTGTTCAAAACCAGGGATACGTAAATTGGATACGCTGAAACCGCACATACCTGCTTTTGGCTTGGAGCCAACACCGGTAGCACCTTCATCACGGATTTCACCGCCTGAACCAGTTGCAGCACCAGGATACGGAGAAATTGCGGTTGGGTGGTTATGGGTTTCAACCTTCATTAAAATCTGAACAGGTTCCTGATGATAACTGTAGGTATGACTTACAGGATCCGGGAAGAATCTTCCGGCAACGGAACCTTCCATTACGGCTGCATTGTCCTTATATGCACTCAGCACGTAATCATGATTCTTTTCATAGGTGTTCTTAATCATCTTGAACAGTGATTTTTCCTGTGGAACACCGTCAATCACCCAGTCTGCATTGAACACTTTGTGACGGCAGTGTTCAGAGTTTGCCTGAGCGAACATGTAAAGTTCAACGTCGTTAGGATTGCGGCCTAAAGCAGTAAAACTCTTTACCAGATAGTCCATTTCATCGTCTGAAAGAGCAAGACCGAGTTCAACGTTTGCCTTTTCAAGAGCTGCTTTACCCTGACCTAAAATATCAACAGAAACAAGAGGCTTTGGTTCCTGAGTGCTGAACAGCTGTTCAGCGTCATTCAGGTTGGTGAACACCTGTTCCATCATGCGGTCATGAATCAGAGGAAGAATTTCTTCCGCACAGTTACTGCTTTCACCTTCGATGTAGTAAGCAATACCTCTTTCAAGTCTGATAACCTTTGATAAAGCACAGTTGTGAGCAATATCGGTTGCCTTTGATGACCATGGAGAAATGGTTCCCAGACGTGGAGTAACCACATAAAGAGTACCCTTGGTTTCACTTTCATTAATATGAGGACCGTAAGTCAGAAGCTTAACCAGAACATCCTTTTCATGATCTGTTAAAGGAGCACTGACATTTGCAAAGTGAACATATTCCGCATATACGGAATTGATCTTTAATCCCTTTTCTGCAAAACCGGATAAAAGCTTTTTGGTACGGAATTCAGAAAGAGCCGGAGCACCGCGTAAAATTTCCATAAGACTTCTCAATTTGAACGTTTACAACAATCTGTGCATGGCACAGATTTTCAGAAAAAAGTTTGTGACAAAAAACAGGGTAATTATAGTGAAAAATGTGATAAAAGTACACTATTGATTTATTTACACACAATATTCATCGCATGCTTTTCCGTGATTATGTTCCGGTTCTGTATTTACGCACACGGAACGTACTGATTTCTTCCTTTTTATCTGATATCAGGCACTATACCGGCATCTCCCGATCGGTAACGGTCTTTACTCTCAACCACTGCCGTATTAAGGCAAACGGTGTAAATTTAGCAATTTTGTTTAACAAATCAGACCATTAGTAGTATACTCTGTCACCATATTTGCAAAGAGACAGCTAAATATCCTTTTCCGAATCTCAAAACAACAGGGATATGGCACAGGCTACAACGGCGAGAGACGAGAGGAAGCATCTTCGTAAGTCAGCCAGTCTTATTTTTTGGTAATAAAGAATAGTCAAAACAAAGGATTACACCATGAAAAGAGGTTTGAAACTCTCAAGATTTACAGCAAGCAGACTGTCCAAGCACAGAGTTCCATCACTTGTTGCCAAGCGCAGAAACAGACAGCGCCGACATGTGCTTTATACCATTCATTTTGAAAAAACCGAGGTTTAATGTTTTTTCTGAAAACAGCGCATCTCATATCATATACGGAACCGGAAAATTTTAAGTTTTCCGGTTTCTTGTTTTCACCTCTGATTCTTACAGGAAAACAGAAAAAAAAAGCCTTGATTCTGCTGTATATTATTCAACCACCGGTGTATAAATATTCATATTTACGCATAATTATTCATTTTTCAAATTTCAGTATTTTCAAGTAATATCAAGGCTTCTCCATCATTTTAGCTCAGAATTTAAACAGAAAAATTATCGATTTTTAATTATAAATTCTTGACATTTTTACCGTTTAAAAAAATAATATGTATTTGCGTGTATTTTGGTTATTGCCAGATGTTGTTGCACACAAATTTTAGGTATTAACAAAATCCAGATAAATAACTTTTAGGATAACAAAATATGAAATTATTAAAGCCTGTAATGGATAGCGTATTAGCTCGCAATCCAAACCAGCCTGAATTCCACCAGGCAGTTCAGGAAGTTTTAGAAACTCTTGAACCAGTTTTAGAAAGACACCCTGAATGGGTAAAGGCTGGCATCATGGACCGTTTAGTTGAACCTGAACGTCAGATCATGTTCCGTGTACCTTGGGTTGATGACAACGGTAATGTACAGGTTAACCGCGGTTTCCGTGTTCAGTTCAACAGCGCTATCGGACCATACAAGGGTGGTATCCGTTTCCATCCTTCAGTAAACTTAAGTATCATCAAGTTCTTAGGTTTCGAACAGATTTTCAAGAACAGCCTTACCACTCTTCCTATCGGTGGCGGTAAGGGTGGTTCAGACTTTGATCCAAAGGGCAAGTCTGACCGTGAAATCATGGCTTTCTGCCAGAGCTTTATGACCGAATTATCAAAGCACATCGGTGCTGATACCGACGTTCCAGCTGGTGATATCGGTGTTGGTGGTCGTGAAATCGGCTTCATGTACGGCCAGTACAAGCGTTTACGCAATGAATTCACCGGCGTATTAACCGGTAAGGGCCTCGGCTGGGGTGGTTCTCTTGCTCGTACCGAAGCTACCGGTTTCGGTCTCTGCTACTTCATGAGAGAAGCTCTCGCTGCCAACGGTAAGAGCTTCAAGGATGCTACCACCGTTATTTCTGGTTCAGGTAACGTAGCTATCTACGCTGCTGAAAAGGCTACTGAATTCGGCGCTAAGGTTGTAGCTATGAGTGACTCAAACGGTTACATCTACGATGCTAACGGTATTGACCTCAAGTTAATCCACGAACTCAAGGAAGTTAAGCGTGCTCGTATCAAGGAATACGTAACTGTTCATCCTGAAGCTAAGTACGTTGAAGGCTGCCGTAACATTTGGGACGTTAAGTGTGATATCGCACTCCCATGTGCTACTCAGAACGAAATTGACGAAGAAAGCGCCAAGAAGCTCATCGCTAACGGTACTTGGGCTGTTGGTGAAGGTGCTAACATGCCTTCTACCAACCAGGCTATCGCTGTTTACCAGAACGCTAAGATCATCTTCGGACCAGCTAAGGCTGCTAACGCAGGTGGTGTAGCTACTTCTGCTCTCGAAATGAGCCAGAACTCACAGCGTCTTGAATGGACCTTCGAAGAAGTTGACGCTAAGCTCCAGCAGATCATGAAGAGCATCTACAACGCTGCTGCTTCTGCTGCTGAAGAATACACCGGTGATAAGAACAACCTCGTTGCTGGTGCTAACATCGCTGGCTTCGTTAAGGTTGCTAAGGCTATGTACGCTCAGGGTATCGTTTAATACCTAGTTCATACATGGTGCTTTAGTCATCATAAGCAGAAAGAAGGCCTCACATTTTTGTGAGGCCTTCTTCTTTATCTGCATTCTGAAAAATCATAAGTGTTTCAGTTACGCCTTAATACCGATAGCAGCAAGTTCACGAAGCACTGAATCCTTAGAATCAAGTTCTCCGGGTAGCTGATTATTATCTGCTGAATCCACTTCATCCGTGTAGAACCATTTTCCATCTTCGTATACGAAGCTGGATATACAGATGCTTCTGCATACGCCTCCGGCATCTCTGAATGTCAGCTCATACTTTATCATGGCTCTGGTACGATCCTCGTTTAACCATACACCAAGAACCTGAAGCTTTAGCCATTTACCTCCGTTTTTGATTTCTCTGCTGAATTTCTTGGCTGAAATATCAGGTCTGAAATCTTTATGCCAGGTTTTCAGGAGATAGTCAGCTTTACCTTCACAGAACGCGCTGTAACGGGTCATTAGTACCTCAAGCGGAGATTTTTCCGTATCCTTAACACCTGTATGATATCTTCCGCAGCAGTTTCCATAGTCTTTACCGGACAGCCCGCAGTGACATATATTATTCTTTCCGACAGCCATATAAACATCCCAATTGTCATACGTAATCGCTGGTGCAAAAAAAGTCCCGACTCAAAAGTCAGGACTCTCATTCAGTTGCTCAGGACCTACTTCTTCTTTTTACGGTCTCTCTTAGCCTTCTTAACAAAGTCCATCATGCGCTTGCGCTTTCTGATCTGGCTTTGCGTAAGCTTGTTCTTCTTACCTTCAAACGGATTTTCACTGTCATGGAATTCCAGACTGATAGGAGTACCGATAATATGCAGACTCTTACGGTAGTAGTTATTCAGATAACGCTTATACGCATCCGTAAGATCACCGGTCTTGTTTCCGTGAATAATGATGCGTGGAGGATTGTAACCACCGGCATGAGCATACTTAAGCTTAACACGTCTGCCGTTTGAAAGTGGAGGCTGAAGCTCCTGAGTAGCCATGGTTAAGATACGGTTGAGCTTGGAAGTGCTTACTCTGGTGGTTGCTGAGCGGTAGGCACTCAGAATTGATTCAAACAGGTGACCTACTCCGGTACCGTGAAGTGCGGAAATAAAGTGAATTTCAGCAAAATCCACAAAGCCGAGACGGAGTTCAAGATCCTGCTTAACCTTTTCCTTCACCTCTTTATCCAGCCCATCCCACTTGTTAACAGCTATAACCAGAGAACGACCGCTCTGAATAATAAAGCTTAACAGACTTAAATCCTGATCGGTAACACCTGCATTGGCATCAATAACCAAAATGGTTACGTTACTGTCTTCTATCGCCTGCAGAGTCTTAACAACAGAAAACTTTTCAACAGCTTCATTAACCTTCTTGCGCTTACGCACACCGGCGGTATCGATAACAATATATTCCTGATCATCTTTCTTGAGCGGAATATAAATGGAATCTCTGGTTGTACCAGGCATGTCGTAAACGATAACGCGGTCTTCACCCAGGAGGCGGTTTGTTAAGGTTGACTTACCCACATTAGGACGACCTACGATCGCAAACTTTACCGGAAGATCAGAGAATGAACCGTCATGTTCCTTTTCACTGTTGTCAGCAGTTTTCTTTTCTGAGGCTTCTTCAGAACCTTCGGCTGACTCAGAATTCTCATCCTTATTCTGATGACGCTTTTTCCAGGCATGCCAATCAAAGCCGCCGGCCTCCTTGTCCATCGGAACGTTTTCCAGAAAGTCAAAGCCCTTTTCCCACGCAATAACGTCAGGATCATCGAAAGGACCTGCTTCAGGAAGAAGATGTTCCTCACCGTCAGATAAAACAGGAGCCAGAACCTCGTCCAGAAGAGAGCTTAAGCCACGGCCGTGACTTGCAGAAATAGGATATACCGCGCTGATGCCGAGTGCATACAGTTCAGCCGTTGCCACGTCTGAATCCAGGCCGTCAATCTTGTTTGCTACAAGGACGGTCTTTTTCTGATGGCGGCGTACATAATCAGCAATCATGTAATCACCGGAGGTCAGACCGCTGCGGGCATCAACCAGGAAAAACACAAGATCAGCTTCATCTATTGCCAGCAGAGACTGTTCGGCCATATGAGTTTCAATACCTTCCTCACTGCCGTCAATACCGCCGGTATCAATCAGAATATACTCGCTGTCATTATACATGGCGCGACCGTATTTTCTGTCTCGGGTAAGTCCCGGAAAATCCGCAACCAAAGCGTCCCTCGTTTTGGTCAAACGATTAAACAGTGTGGACTTACCCACATTAGGACGCCCTACTAAAGCAACAACCTTGGACACAATTCAGTTCCTCTTAATAATCAAAAAACAGGCTTATCCTCAGGATAAGCCGGTTCGGTTAATTCATTAACGGAATCAGCACTGACGGCACACGGGTATCGGCAGTACTAATCCTCTTTATTTTCATCATCAATGTCTACGGCATAGAGAGTTCCGTCTCTTGACTGGAAATACAGATAGTTATCATCTGTCACCGCAGCAGTATACATGCCGCTGCTGTCAAGCTCACGCATTGACTTAATCTCTCCGGTAGCATCATCCAGGAAATAGATAAATCCTTCATAGTCGCCCACAACCACATGACGTTTGAAGTACGTAGGAGCAGTTACATTGCGATATGTCAGCTGGGTATTTGCCCATCTCTGTGTTCCGTCGACTCTTATAATCGCATAAATATGACTGGACACGTCAGTCAGTGCAATATCAGTAGAGTCGCTGGCAAGATCAAGACATGAAGAATACTGTCTCTTCCACATGGAGCTGAATTCAGGAATTAAAAATCCCTGCAGATTACCGTTGAAAGCAACAGAATACACCTCGTTCATAATACTCAGCGGAGTACTGTTAACATCATTCAGACGGGCAATTCTGGTAGCACCGCTGGAAACATTGACATTGAGCTGATGTATCAGCACACCTGTTTCCTGAGAAACAATATTGATTTTGCCGTTGGCGGTACCGTAAATCACAACCTTGTCGGCAATGGCCACGGGATTACTGTCTCCGCGAAGCGATATCATGTTACCGTCATTACCGTTGGCCCACACCTTTTCTCCGTTATCTGAATTAAAGGCGAACATCTGACCGCTGATTGTAAGAACAAACACCTTATCGTAACCTACGGCAGGAGTTGCAAGAACTTCCTGACCTACATTGGCCTTCCATTTCAGTGTTCCCTCTTCTGCATCAATGGCATACAGATACCCGTTTTCACTGGCAACATACAGCACACCGTACTGAAGCACAAGTCCTCCGGACAAACGGGTGGAACGACGATCATCATTCTCATCCTCGTCATCCAGATCCAGATGCCACTCACGTGATCCGTCATCCTTGTTCATGGCATACACATCACCGTTTCTTGACGCGGCATAAACCTTTACTTCATCAACAACCGGAGAAAGACGGGTGAAGTAATTTCCAACGCCGGAACCTACAGAACGGCTCCATACAACCTTGGTAGCCACACTGTTTATAACCTGAGGAGAACTCACGGGCTGATATACGTCCACATCATTGGAACAGCCGTTCAGTAATACTGATACGGCCAGGGCCATTCCTGAAATTAGCTGCTTCTTGCAAAAGCTGAACATCGACAAATCTCTTTACTGTAAAACCATGCTATGAACAGAATACATGTTTATTTATGCTATTTAGCTGCAGATTCTTCCGCTGCTACGGTTTTAGCAGCAATATCTTCAGCCTTCACTGCTTCTTCAGCCTTAACATCAGCTGCAGGCTGCTGTGAAGCGCCTTCCTGCTTTTCAGCTGCCTTTACCGCAGTCACACCCTTAACGGTTTTAAGAGAATCTCTCTTCATCTTAACCACATTGGTATCATCGTCAGCCTTTGCTGATGAAAGAGCTTCCTCATAGAACTTAAGAGCAGCCGCATTATCCTTATTGGCATATGCCGCATCACCCTTGAGTGAAGCAACTTCAAACTTGAATGCTTCCCTGTTGGTAATGGCATCTAAAACAGCATTGGCTTCATCAAACTTCTTTAACTCAATATTGAGTCTTGCCACTCTCAGACGGATTACGTCATCAAGAATATTGTCACGTGATGCACCGATACTGGCCTTTAAGAGATCGGCAGCCTCCTGGTACTTCTTTTCGGCAACATACTGCTTGGCAAGTGAAAGAGATGCAAGCTGACTGTACACGTCACTGCTGTGGTCACCGATGAATTTCTTAACGTCATTAACACTGTTGGCGTCAGACAGGTCACTGTTCATTACAATGGCATAGAAATCAACAGCATTCTGATACTTCACTTTTTTAGTATAGTCTCTGTACATGAAAACCACTGTAATAATGGCAATTGCCAGAACAATTCCCATAACAATGCTTTTCCAGTTTTCCTGCCACCATCTGTGAAGTTCTTCTTCTCTCTGTTGTGCATCAGCCTCAAAAACGTCCATTTATTTCACTCCTGTTAAAATACGCTCTTAAAATAAGCAGCTGCTGCCGCCATTTCTATGGTCTGCTGTTCACCTGAACGCAGATCCTTAACACTTAATACATTGTTGCTGATTTCGTCATCACCAATAATCACGGCAAAGCGTGCACCAGACTTATCAGCATGAGCCATCTGCTTCTTGAATTTGCCACCGCCACAGTGAGTCATGATTCCGAGACCCGGCAATGCTCTTCTGAGTTCAAGAGCAAGCTTGAGCTGCTGACGTTCAGGTTCTTCACCCATGGCGCAGATCATAATATCCACTGCAGGCTTGCGCTGAACCAGCTGAAGAGTCTCAAGAAGAAGAATCATTCTTTCCAGACCGACTGCAAAACCAATGGCAGGAGTACTCTGACCGCCAAGCTGTTCAACAAGACCGTCGTAACGTCCGCCGCCACAGACAGTTCCCTGTGAACCAAGAGCATCTGTAACCCATTCAAAAACCGTGAGATTGTAATAATCAAGACCACGAACCAGACGACTGTTCAGTTCATACTTTATTCCAAGTCCTTCAAGACGTGAACAGAGGCCGGCAAAATGAGCTTTTGTTTCTTCCCCGAAGTAATCACTCAACTTAGGAGCATCCTTCAGAACTGCAATAATGTCTTCATTCTTGGTGTCAAGAACACGGAGAGGATTGGTATACATCCTTCTCCTGCAGTCTTCATCAAGAACATCCTGATGCTGTTCCAGAAATGCAACCAGAGCATCTCTGTAGGCTGCTCTCTCTTCAGATGAACCGAGAGAATTCAGCTGCAGGGTAACATGTTCTGTAAGACCGAGCTTTGCCAGAACTTCAGCGGTGAATGCAATGATTTCAGCATCAATGTCAGGTCCCTTTAAACCGAACACCTCACAGCCGAACTGATGGAACTGACGATAACGTCCCTTCTGAGGTCTTTCGTGACGGAACATCGGACCGGTATACCAGAGTCTCTGTTCCTGTCCGTGGATAAGTGAATTTTCCAGACATGCTCTTACGCATCCTGCGGTACCTTCAGGTCTTAAAGACAGAGAGTCTCCGTCACGATCATTAAAGGTATACATTTCCTTTTCCACAACATCGGTAACTTCACCGATGGCTCTGCAGAACAAACCGGTCTTTTCCACTACCGGAAAACGGATTTCACTGAAACCAAAAGAGGCTGCGGTTGACTTGAGAACCGCTTCTACCTGCTGCCACATACTGCTGTCCTGAGGGAGCAGGTCATTCATACCTCTGATTGCGTTAATTTTAACCGCCACTTTATTTAGCTTCCTTAAAAAAACATTAACTTAAAAACAAAAACACCGACCGTCACATCAGCACTGACATGCTGTCAGCGGTCAGATAAACGGGAACTGTTTTTATTTTTTCTGTTCGTCCCGCCGCCGCTGAATACCGGTCTGTCACAAATTCATAATCCTATTTACGGTTTCTGGCAAGATAAGCCCTGATTCTTTTTTCCAGTTCATCAATGAGCTGTTCATTAGGGATTCTATCAAGTCTCTCGCCGTCTTCATAGTAATAACTCTTTTCAGCCGCACCGCAGACACCGAGATTGGCTCTTGATGCTTCGCCCGGACCGTTAACCACACACCCCATAACGGCGACATTCAGTGATTCGGTAACATCACCGAGTCTCTTTTCAAGTTCATTGACGGTTCCGATAACATCAAAACCGCGACGTGAACAGGTCGGGCAGGCTATGAAATTAATACCTCTTGTGCGCAGCTTAAGCACTTTGAGAATATCAAAAGCCACTCTAACCTCTTCTACCGGATCTGCAGCCAGGGATACACGCATGGTATCACCGATTCCTTCCTTCAGTAACCATGACAGACCGATGGCGCTCATTACTGAACCTTTTCTGAAACCACCGGCCTCGGTAATGCCCAGATGAAGAGGCTGTTCAATTTTCTGGCTCAGGAGTTTGTATGCTTCATAAGCCACAAACACGTCAGATGCCTTTACACTGATTTTGAAATCCGGAAAATCAAGATGTTCCAGAATTCCGATATGATGCATTGCAGATTCGACAAGTGCTTCAGGTGTCGGTTCACCGTAGCGTTCAAGTATTTCTTTTTCAAGGGAACCGGCATTTACACCGATTCTAATTGGAATCTTATGCTCTCTCGCTGATGAAACCACGGCCCGAACCTTTTCATCACTGCCGATATTACCGGGATTGATGCGCAGACAGTCTGCACCGTAATCAGCGACCTTAAGGGCTATGCGGTAATCAAAATGAATATCCGCAACAACAGGAATCGGAGAACCGGCCTTGATTTCCTTAAATGCTTCAGCGGCCTTCAGTGTCGGTACGCTCACACGCACGATATCGGCTCCAGCTTCGGCAATGGCTCTAATCTGTGCAATTGTGCTGTCAATATCAGTAGTATCGGTATTGGTCATGCTCTGAACCGATATCGGGGAATCCCCACCTACCGGTACATTGCCAACCATGATTTTTCTGGTTTTACGTCTTTTTATCTGTTCGGTTAGAGTAATCATGACTTATTGTACAGCCTCTGTAATCACAACCTGACTTGCACGTCTTTTGATTTCGGCCTGATCGGTAATCTTCGGACCGAGACTTCCTGAGTTATTTGCCTTAGGCTTTGAAGCAGGTGCAGGAGCCTTTACTGCAGGAGTTGTTTTGGCAGCGGGCTTCCTGTATCCCATTTCATCAGCAAGAGATACAACCTGACCAGATTTCAGATTTCCGGATTTGGCTGCAGATGAGGCATTTGTACTGCTTACTGCAGGCTGTGCGGTCTTTTTCACGCTCTGATTTCCCTGCTTAACGGGAGCAGTCTTCTGCACACTCTTCTGCTGAGCGGCTTTTGAAGGGGAAGCTGACTTCTTGTATCCCATTTCATCTGCAAGAGATACCACCTGACCTGATTTCAGACCTGATGACTTTGCAGGAACCGAGGTTCTTGTCGGAGAAGAGGATGCCTGAGGCTTCTGGTTTACGGAACTGTTTCTTGCAGGAGTGTTCTGAGCCTTCTTTACAGGAGCTTCTGCTGGAACACTCTGAGGCTTCTTTGCAAGTGCTTCGGCCGGTTTAACATTATCAGTCTGAGCTCTGTTCGCTGCCGGATTTTCCATTACCACCGTGTTCTGAGCCTGAGCAGACGGTCTTCTTGCCGGAGCCGGAGTGGCAACTACAGGAACATCCAGAGGGTCTGCATCAGGAAGACTTTCGAACTGAATTTCTTCTTCAACGATTGTATCTTTACGCTCAGGCCCCACAACAACTCCCTGTTCAACATCCTGTTTCAAAACCGGGGCTGGGGCCGGCTTGACACTATTCTCAGGCTGAACGTTCTGAGAAGCAGGAACAGGTAATTCAACGTCAACCAGCTGATTTGCCACAGGCAGCTCAATTACCCCTGAAGCCTGCTCCTGCGGAAGCTGCAGAACTCCGTTATCGCTGACCTCTGTCTTATCTTCCTTTCCGGACAGGGCAAAGAACAGAACGGCAAGGGCAACAACTCCGATAACCACGCCACCGCCGACAACAACCCTCTTATCCAGTTCATATGAGTCTTCAGCTCCGCCCTGAGCCTGACGAATGGCGTTCAGTTCTTCAACATTAACATCAGCAGACAGGTACTTAGCATATGCAAGGCAGTCTCCAAGCTTAAGATGACCGAAACGACCTTTTTCCATATCATTAAGCAAATAACTTCTAATCTTTAACTGCTCTGATGCCTGAATAAGGGATACGTTGTTCTTTTCGCGCGCTTCCCTGTATTTGTTTCCAAGCAACTGAGCTGCTTCACTGCTTGCACTGTTGTTTATCATTTTTTCTTTATACCTCGATCCAGTAATTAATATTCACCGGCTTTATATTTCTTCGCTTCTTCACTCTTAGGAAATCCTTTAAGGAGTTTTCTTCCATAGATTTCAGATGTAGCATATTCACCCATTTTCTGGGCAATCCTTATCTTTAAATAAATGGTCTGGGCTGTATCCCTGTGCTGGTACATGTCATAGCTGCGCATCAGTTTATCGGCTTTTTCATAATCCCCGTTTTCAAAGCTGAACATTGCATAATTAAACAGCAGTGATGGGCTGTTTCCACCATAGCTCATGGCCTTTTCAAAATAAATTTTTGAATCATCCATTTTTCCCGCTTCATATGCACAGGTTGCCGCGGTTTCATAAGCAACACTCATCTGAGCAAACTTAGGCAGGGAAACAGCCTTCATCAGATTGGCAAGTCCTTCATCCCTTCTGCCTCTTGTGCACAGAAAATCTCCGTAATGAGTATAGCTCATGCCTGACTCAGGATTTTCCTTTATGGCAAGAAGATATTTCTGTTCCGAATTCGCATAATCACCAACGATGCTGAAATAACGTCCCCAGGCAAGATGCAGAGCTTCAAGATCCGGAGCATATGATTCTGCGATATTCAGATTTTCCTTGGCAGCACTCATTTCCTTCTGCTGCATAAAACTGTAGGCCAGATTTATACGTGCCTGAGCCGCCTTGTTGTAATCAATATCATCAGCCTTACGCACTATTTCGTTGCCGTTTTCATCACGACCCACAATTATTTCCTTGGAGGTTATACAGCCTGTAAGCACCCCGGAAACAACAGCCGCCAGTAATAACTTGTTCATCATGTTCATTAGTTAAAGTCCCAATTATTTTTTATAAATCAGCACCTTTAAACGATGCTATTTTTTTGATTTTATTTTTAACTTCACCCGCCAGCTGTCCACAGGCAGCCTTAATATCATCACCGCGGGTTCTGCGAGTAACCACAGTATAGCCGTAATCCAGGAGAATTCTGTAGAATTTATCTATATCTGCGGCCTTAGGCTTGCTGAACCTGCTTGCCTCATGCGGATTAAAAGGAATAAGGTTAATCTTGCATGGCGTATTGGCCAGAAGTTTTGCCAGCTCATGCGCATGTTCCGGACGATCATTAACACCGGCAAGGAGAATATACTCTATTGTTACCCTGCCGCTGTTGGCATTAGATTTGTCCACATATCTTTTAACTGCAGCCAAAATACTGCTGATATTATACTTATCATTCAGCGGTATGAGACTGCTTCTTAATTCATCATTAGGGGCATGCAGGGATATTGCCAGAGCCACGTCTATGGCATCTCCCAGTCTGTCGATTCCCGGTACAACACCGGCTGTCGAAATGGTTACTCTTCTCTTTGACAGACCAAAGCCGAAATCATCCAGCATAATCTTCATGGCTCTGACGGTATTCTCAAAATTCAGAAGAGGTTCCCCCATTCCCATCAGCACTACGTTATCGATTGCCCTGTACTTCGGATTCGGGGTAAAACCAATAACGGAAGCAGCTCTCCAGACCTGGCCGATTATTTCGGAAGTGGTAAGATTTCTGTTAAATCCCTGAGCGCCGGTGGCACAGAAAGCACAATTGATGACACATCCCACCTGTGTGGATACACACAGTGTGGCTCTGTCACCGTCGGGAATGTAAACCGTTTCAATCAGCTGACCGTCTCCGGCATCCAGAGCCCATTTTATGGTACCGTCGCCGCTGCGGTATTCAGCTTTTATTTCAGGAGCCTGAATATAGGCGCATTCAGAAAGCTTCGCCTGCATAACCTTATTGATATTGGTCATTTTTGTAAAGTCATCAGTACCGAAATGGTATATCCATTTCATAATCTGATCTGCTCTGAACGGCTTTTCCCCCATATCTGCGACAAAAGCCCTCAATCCGTCACGATCCAAATTCAATAAATTAATCTTACTTTCTGCCATTATAACAATGAATAACCCAAGTCTGATATAAACACAATTATTTGCGTGATTATATCAGAATACACAATACCTGTCCTATTTTTATTTGTTTCAGAAAACAGCTTTTAAACAATCATCCGACTGGTGCTGACATTGATATTTTCCGGTAATGATTTCCGGAGCCGCTCGACTTTAATTCATCAGCTGACAGTCTGAATTCTTTATCGGGATGAACGAAATACGTTTGATACAGAAAGGAATTTAACAAATCGGACCGGCTGAATAAATTCATATTGACATTCAGAACGGAAGCCACCACGGATTTTCTGCGAGGAATCATGGTGTACTGCACAAATACAACATATTCCAGCCCCTGCTGTCATCAGGGGCTTCCAGTCAGGAATTTTCTCTTTTAAACAGATTTTACTTTCCAATGAAAACTAAATACTCTTTTCTATAAAGTCCAGATTTCCGTATTTAAGCAGATTGTCCACGAATTCAGGCAGAGTAGTGCCGGCCTTACCGTAAATTCCTTTATCAAAATATCCTGCGGTAGCGGACTGCTCCAAATTAAACTCAATATTGAAAGCTCCTCTGCCGTGAGTCAGCCTTGCAAATCCCGCAGCCGGGTAAACAACACCAGAGGTACCGATGGATATGAACAGATCACAGCCGCACAGCAGATCCTGAATATAATCCATGTCATACGGCATCTCACCAAACCATACTATATGAGGGCGCATGGATTTCTTTCCGCATTTCGGACAGACGGTATCAATGGAAGAATCATCCTTCCAGTCAAAAACACCTCCGCAGTTTTCACAGCTTATACGCATCAGTTCACCATGCATATGAATCACGTTTTCCGAACCTGCGGCTTCATGCAGATTATCAATATTCTGAGTAATCAGAGATACACTGCCCTTATTCCATTCTCTGGACAGACGTACCAGAGCTTCATGAGCTGGATTGGGCTTAACATTTGCAAGGTTACGGCGCATTCTGTTGTAGAACTCGTGAACCAGAGTCTTATCCCTTAAAAAACCTTCGTAGGTAGCCACGTCTTCAACACGGTGCTGTTCCCAGAGTCCGGTCTCGGATCTGAATACAGGTATACCGGATTCTGCGGATATTCCTGCTCCGGTCAGTATTACTATGTTTCGAATCTCTCTCATATCTGAATTCTCCGTCAATAACGCTCTCTCCACACATTAAGTATAATATCAGTACGCTGAATTTTTTCAGAACCTTAATAAACAAAAGCCGATTATTAAAACCGGCTTTTGACTGATTCATAAACTTAAAAGATCGAGTTTTCTCTTATCTTCCAATATATCGGGCTGACTATCTTGTACGAGGACACAGCTCTTCATCAGTAAAGAAATAAGCGATTTCCTTTTCAGCTGATTCCACACAGTCAGAGCCGTGAACGGCGTTCTGATCAATACTGGTCGCATAGTCAGCTCTTATGGAACCGGCACGGGCTTTTTTAGGATCAGTATCACCTATAATCTCACGATGACGTTTAATCGCATCCTCGCCTTCAAGCACCTGAACCATTACCGGACCAGACATCATAAACTGAAGCAATTCCTCAAAAAAAGGCTTTGAACGTAAATGACAGTAAAAACCTGAAGCCTCCTCTCTGTTCAGATGAACCATTTTGGCAGCCACAATACGTAAACCGGCATTTTCAAAACGGTGATAGATATCCCCGATAAGATTACGAGCAACCACATCCGGCTTGATAATG
This sequence comes from Ruminobacter sp. RM87, assembly GCF_000701925.1. NCBI lineage: Bacteria > Pseudomonadati > Pseudomonadota > Gammaproteobacteria > Aeromonadales > Succinivibrionaceae > Ruminobacter > Ruminobacter sp. RM87. Next base: position 21,483 of record NZ_JNKD01000006.1, read on the forward strand.
GAAAATGTTCTTTCTAATGCCATATGCCCTCCTTGCTGAACTACATACAGATATCCACAATACAGAGATTTCCGGAACAATCAGCATAAACCGTTTCATCCGAAACTCCATGCAGTTCCTGGCTAAAAACAATAAAACTCACATACCGACAGGTAAAACTTAAAACAAGAATAATTCCAAAAACCATTACAGGTAATGCGGCATTTTTCAAAATGTGATCTTTGAATTCTGCTTACCGCCGATTTTTGATGTATATCTACATTAAAGGCTGATTTTACGCCCGGATAATTATGTTCACGGCAATCGTGACAAAACAGAACAGAACCTTTCGGTTAGGCATTCCGTATTCAAAAGATTCGTATATGCAAAAGCCCGGGATTGTTCATAAAGATCCAGTCCCGGGCTTTCTCTGACTAAAAGAAAAATAAAAGCCTATTCTGCCAGCTTTTTCACAAATGCGGCAATGGATCTTGCTCCATGCCCCATGGCTCCCACCTGATAAATGTCATTCGGAGTTTTTCGATAACTTGCGGCCAGATCAATATGCAGCCAGGAATCATGAAGTCCTGAAGGAACAAATCTGCTCAGAAACGCCGCTGCAGAAGTAGCTCCGGCAATACCGTCCCCTGAAGCTGAGTTTGTTATATCGGCTAAAGATGATGACACTATTCCCAAATGGAATTTTTCCAGCGGCAGAGCCCATGCCGCCTCATCCACAGATGCAGCACTCTTCACAAAAGCATTGCTTAATCCGGTATTAAGACTGAGTGCCGCATTGTAATCACGTCCCAGAGCGACTTTGGCAGCTCCGGTCAGTGTGGCGGCATCAATTATATACTTTGCTGAAGTTCTGCCTGCTCTGATTAAACCGTCAGCCAGAACCAGACGGCCTTCGGCGTCAGTATTGTCCACAACCACGGTAACTCCGTTAGGATAGCTGATGATATCTCCGACTCTCATGGCCTTTCCGGATATCATGTTCTCAGCACAGCACAGATATGCCTTAACACGTCCAGTAAAACCCTGTACAGCCAGTAAAGCAAGTGATGCAGCGACAGTAGCCGATCCCCCCATGTCAGAATGCATGGAACGCATCAGATCAGACGGTTTGAGACTGTATCCGCCTGTATCAAAGGTAATTCCCTTGCCGACCAGTGCCGCAAACACCGGAGCATTCACGTCTCCCGTAGGATTGTAATCCAGTTCATACAGACAAGGAGGATTATCACTACCGCCGCCTACGGTCATAAGTCCGACAAGAGACTCTGAATGAAGCTTGTCCCCTGTATAGGCCTTTACGGAGAAAGAATTGCCTGCAATGGTACTGAGACTGTTCAGAAACACACTGTAGGACACAGGATTCAGAGATGAGGCCGGAGCGTCAATGGTATCACGGAGCCAGGTAATAATATCCCTTTCCGTTCTGAAATCATCAGTGTCAATATCATGAGGGTATATTATGTCAGCGCCGTTTTTGATACTGCGGAATCCGAGAAAGAATACATAAGCTTCTTCTCTTGTCCATTTCATAGAATCACTGTCGGCAAGTTCAACCTTTTTGTATCCTGCTGAAGAAAGAGTTCTGGCCGCGGCCTGAATTGTTCTCAGATGACTTTTTCTGTCACTGTCGTCAGCATGTATCAGAGCTCCTTCACCGGAATAACTCAGAGTACAGTCCTTTAGGTAAGGATATGCAGCAGTTCCGGGAGCTGCCTTAAAAACCTTGAGTATCTGTGTATTATCCATTTTAATGTTCCTAAAACTAATTTTTCCGCAGATTATCACATACGAATTCTGTCGGAATCATACCTCAGTCTCCGTATTTTCAGACTGCGAACTAGAAATACCGTTATACGCTCCAAAGATTACCGAGTTTTCTCTGTTTAAGATATTCAGACGAAATAATTTCAATGGCGTAGTCAATTTCCTCTTCGGTGGTAAAACGACCAAGACTGAAACGAATGGAACTGTGGGCATCAGCATCACTTAACCCCAGAGCTTTAAGCACGTATGACGGGTTAAGGGAAGCGGAGGTGCAGGCAGAACCTGTGGAAACCGAGATGTTTCTCAGTGCCAGCATAAAGTTTTCCCCGTTGATTCCTCTGAAGGTGACATTCAGATTGCCAGGCAGCCTGTGTTCCATAGTTCCGTTAACCGAAGTTTCCGGCAGTTCCAGCAGTGCCCTGGCGAGTTTGTCGCGCAAAGCCTCAATTCTGGCATTTTCTTTTTTCATTTCAGCCTTCGCTAAAGCAAAAGCCTCTCCCATGCCAGCAATCTGATGCGTAGCCAGAGTACCGCTGCGCATTCCCATTTCATGTCCGCCGCCCCTGATGACAGGATTAGGCTTCGGAGCCCCCTTTCTGACGTAGAATGCTCCTATTCCCTTAGGACCGTATACCTTGTGGGCACACAGTGACAGGTAATCCACAGGCATGGTATTTACATCTATTTCCACTTTACCCGCACTTTGTGCACAGTCACTGTGGAACAGAGCGCCATGTGCTTTTGCAACCTTGGCCAGCTGTTCAATATCCTGAATCACACCTATTTCATTATTGGCATGCATCAGACTTACGAGAAGGGTATTATCATCAATTACCTGCTCCAGCATTTCAGGTGTTATAAGACCGTCCTGATTAGGCTGCATGAAAACCACCTCAAAACCAAGTGTTTCAACATAATGACAAGGATCCAGCACTGCCTTGTGTTCTATGGCTGAAGTTATGATTTTTTTTCTGTTTCCCTTCATATGAGCCAGTGCAACCCCGGTAATGGCAAGATTGTCACACTCGGTGGCTCCTGAGGTAAAAACAATCTCTCTGGTATCAGCACCGATAAGCTCCGCTATCTGCCCTCTTGCTATGTCAACAGCTTCAGCAGCCTGCCAGCCGTACACGTGAGACTTTGAAGCCGGATTTCCGAAAATACCTTCAAGGCTCAGGCAATCAGACATTTTTTTTATAACTCTGGCATCCACCGGTGTTGTGGCGGCGTAATCTAAATAAACAGGAAGCTTCATGGATATTTCACCTAAATATAAATCAGAACAGGATAATTAAAAAAAACTGAAAAAAACAAATTCAAACGCAGTGATTATATCACTCTGCGTCAAGGTTTTATAGAACGGCGCTCGGCTGATGTCTTGCCGCTTTTTCAAAACAGCAAAACACAGAGGGATTCGACACCGAATCCCTCATATTGAAGTTACCCCCGGAATTTTACTTCACATACAGTGAATACATTGAAGACCCGCCTGATAAAACTGTTGTTCTGTAGCCCTTTCCTGCCAGAATTCTGGCGGCATTCCAGGCTCTCACCCCAACTGCACAAGTAATAAGCACCAGTTTATCCTTTGGAATCTCTCCGAGATTATCTCTTAAGGTTCCCAGCGGAATATTGATGAAGTGAGGCAGTCTTAAAGCAGTTACCTCGGAAGGTTCCCTCACGTCAAGCAGATAGTAACCGTCATCAGCTTCAGGATTTTTATCTCTTCCTTCGGCAATTTTCAGGTATTCGGCAATTTCCACCTGATTTTCAAGACCGAGGAAGATGTTTTCAGCTGTAAATCCCAGCATATTAAGCGGAGATTTAGGAGCATTGAACTGAGGTGCGTAGGAGAGGTCAAGATCAGTCAGATCCTGAAATGTTCCTTTTTTCAAAATCAGCGCCGAAGCCACGTCAATGATCTTGTCTACGGATGATGAGCCTACTGCTTCGACACCTAAAATTCTTCCGGTCTGCTTATCGAAGATACCCTTTATGAACAGGAATCCTGCTCCAGGGAACCAGGCCACATGGGACTTCTGAGAAACAAAAGCCGTAAAATAATCCCTGTCTTTTACAAGTCCAGTACCAGAAAGATACTCCTCTCCGAAACCTGTAATGCCTGCCTGAAGATTAAAAGCCTTCACGATACCGCTGCCGGATGTTCCCGGAAAATCAGATGCTCCGTCAACACCTGCAATGGTATTGGCAATTATTCTGGCTCCTCTGGCAGCAGGACCTGCAAGAGTGCTTGAAACACTGTTTCCGGTTACCAGATGATTTACAGTAACATTATCACCTGCGGCATATACGTTTCTGACGCTGGTTTCAAAAACCTGATTTACTTTAATAAAACCTCTGGAATCAATTTCGATGCCTTTATCTCTTACAATGGCTGTATTAGGCTTTACACCTAATGCCATTACTGCAAGACCTGCCTTGATTTCTGTTCCGTCAGACAGTTCGACATTAAGTACTTCTCCATCTTCTTCATTTGCGGTGGAAAAACCCTTAATCCCAAGACCTGTTCTGACATCAACTCCGTTTCTTGTCAGTTCATTGGTCATCAGTCGGCCAAATTCCTGATCCATAATTCCCAGGACTTCAGGTTTCAGTTCCACAAGAGTAACCACAACGCCTGCATGGACAAGATTCTCAGCAAGTTCCACTCCGATGAATCCACCACCGGCAATTACAACCGATTTAATGTTCCCTGTGGTTACCGCCTGTCGGATTTTTTCTGCATCTTCAATTGTTCTCAGTGTTTTTACCTGAGGAAGCGAGGCCCCCTGAATACTTTCAGGTACAAAAGGAGAGGCTCCGGTAGCAATTACCAGACTGTCATAGGTATCCGTTATCACCGTATTATCCGCAAGACGCTTTACGGTTACGGTTTTGTTCTCAGTGGAAACAGCTGTAACCTCATGCAGAGTTTTTACGTTTACATTGTATTTGCCGACAAAGGCTTTTACGGGAGTAACCACCAGTGACTGTCTGGAAGGAAGAACACCGCCGACGAAATAAGGCAGTCCGCAGCTTGCATATGAAACATCAGGACCTTTTTCATAAATGGTTATCTCCCGGTGCTCATCAAGTCTTCTCAACCTGGCGGCAACGGCGGCTCCGGCGGCAGAGCCACCGATAATGATTGTTTTTGACATAAAAATTTCCTTACTATTAGTTGTACACAGATACTGAAACCTGCTTTGAAGGTAATCAGCATTAAAACAGAACCGATAGAACAAGCAGTGCTGATTTATATTTATTGATGTTATTATTGTTGTTTTATTATACAGGATGCCTGCAGCAGACAGAAAATTTTTATTCAGAACTTTTCGATGTTACTGTTTTTTGTTTTCATCCTCATGAACAGAGATATATACTGAATCATCAAGCATTTTGATATCAATCTTTTCGTCGGATTTAATCAGACCTTTCACTACCATCCCAAGTCTGAGAAGCTCCTGCAGATCAAGTCCGTCCGCCTTAAGCTCCTGTCCCTGATTGTTCTTGAGGGAAGCCAGCTTGAAATTACAGTTTGAACAGTTCACGTCCAGCAGCTTGTTATTGGAAATCACCCCGATATCATAAAGCACCTTCAGGAAACGGTACACGGTTGACATTCCAAGCTCGGGATTTTTGGCCTGAGCTTCGTAGTAAAGCTCTTTTGTGCAGTTAAAGGTTCCTGAAAACAGCAGATCAAGAAGTTCAAGACGCTGTTTAGACATTCTGACCTTGGCTTTTTTCAGCTTTTCAAGACATTCAGCCTTGGCATTATGGAGAGTGAAGCACTCATTTAAATTTTTGTTTATATCAGTCATTGCGTATTCCGGTTTCATGTTTAACACGATCAAACTGCCTAGGCTGCATCCATGAATTTATATGTGAGCTGTCCATGAGCAGAAAAAGCATTGTTGCCTAGAACAATGTCCAGCTCATTCTGATCCAACCAAGTGTATATTATCAGATCATGAGTCATTATATTTAAATTTACTGACTGAAAATCCTTTATCTGTCTGAGCATTCTGGAAAGAGCGAGCGCACACATAGGACAGTCAATTCCCAGAACCTTGTAATGATATCTCATTGTTAATATTACCGGATATGTTAGCAACAGCTTACACAATATAATAATGATATTTGCTTCAAAAAGCAATATCACGACGGCCCCAAATCATCCGTATTCCGACAAATACTGACACCATAAAAACAAAGCGGAAGACAGGATCAGAACCATCTTCCGCTTTTCATTAGCCTAGGTTATTTTATTATTTTCTGCGTCTTCTTAAGAAGAAGCCGGCACCAGCCATAAGGATAAGATCAAAGATGCCGATGGCACCACCGCCCTTACCGCCTGATGAAGACTTACTGTTTCCATCATCAGTTGATCCTTCGTCAGGTTCTTCAGTAGATTCAGATGTTACGGTAAGAGGAATGTAACCGCTGAAATCATTTTCTGAAAGGTTCTTACCTGAAATTCTTACCTGATATGAACCGGTCTGAATAAACTTCAGATAAACCTTGGTGTCATTTGAAACCTGGAGGTAATCAACACCGTCGGTAGCCGAACAGTCTACAGCACCGCCACTGAAAATCTGACATACCTTCTCAGAACCGGCAGCCTTTGTATTATCGGCAAGCTTTACAACCTGAACAGTAGCTTCATGAGAAATATTGGTAATAATGAAGCTTAAAGGCTTACGCTCTGTCAGTTTGACCGGAGTGGTATCGTCAGATGAAGACTGAACAAAGTTAATCTTGTTGCCTTCAGTCTGATTATCGCTTTCTGCGTCAATGCCCACAGGAGTGTTTACATATGGATCTGACACTGTTACCAATAATGAGGCTCTGTGTTCTTCATTGTTCTTATCAGTAACAACAGCCTTAACTTCATGTGAACCGACAGTGGTAAACACATAGTTAAGTGAACTGTCTGAACCGGTTACCTTTTCACCGTCAATGTACCAGACATAAGATGCAGCTTCTGCATTTACAAGGGTGGTGGTGAACAGTACGTTCTTGTTAAGATCAACGATGGTATCACCACTTAAGGTAAATTCAACAACAGGAACATTGACACCAACAACCCTAACTGATACTGATTCAGTTCCAGAGAGACCTTCTTCATCGTAAACAGTCAGAGATACCAGATACGTACCTTCAGTATTGAATGTATAGGTCAGACTGCTGTTGGTACTTACTCTGTTTCCGTTCACAGACCATTCATAGCTCTTAACGGCCTTGTCGTCAGTAGACCTTGAACCATCAAACACTATATTGGAGCCCACGGATACTTCAGTCTGGCCTGTACTGATTCTGGCTACCGGAGCCATATTTTCAGTAGCAGGAACAACGGTAATGGTTGCAGATCCCTGGGTGGTGGCTCCATTGCTGTCGGTTACGTTAACAGTGAAAGTAGTGGTTTCATACAGGGTTTCAGAAATGCTGGAAGAAGTCTTCTGATTTGACCATAAGTATGATAATTCATCACCGTCTTCGTCAGTTGAACCTGAAGCATCAAGAACTACGGTAGTACCGCTCTTAACAGTTCTGTTACTGTTATCTGCAGATGTTACCAAAGTAACCTTCGGTGCATGATTTTCAACATCGGTAACTGTAATGGTTACGCTTGCCTGTTCTGACTTGTTACCGTTCTTATCTACAACCTGCAGAGTGTAAACGCTTGTTGCATCCGGAGTTACGGTAATAGAAGGAGTGGTTGCACCGGTGTTCCACTTGTAGGTAATATCGTCACCGGTTGAAGCAGAACCGTCAAGAGTTACGGTTTCACCCCTGGTGATTTCAGTCTTTGAAGCTGAAATCTTGGCAACAGGTAACACTACAGGTGCAGAAACATCAACAGCAACCTTTTTGGTGGCTATACGAACATTTTCAACAGAATTTCCTTCGTAAATCTTCAGCACAACATCATATGTACCGGATTTTTCATATGTATGAGATACATTGAAGGTTTCATCTGAAGTGGTGCCGTCGCCGAAATCCCACTTGTAAACAAGGCCGCATGAATTATTTGCAACTGAACCGAATTCGTAAAGACACTGATCCTTAACCTTAATTCCGGTTGAAACAACTTCTGAATCACAGTTATCTCTCTTACCGAAGGTTGTGCTGTCGGACAGAGTTACTGTCGCACCGTTTACAGAGCTGTCAAAATCAGCAAAAAGATACCAGAAAGGATCCACTTCACATTCAGTACCACTATCCACATTAATGGTAACTGACTTGGTAGCTGTTGCACCGTCGTTATCGGTTACGGTTACGGTATATTTAGTGGTTTCTTCAGGAGTTACGGTAATCTTTGCGGTAGTTTCACCGGTGCTCCACTTGTACGCAACAATGGAACCGTCAGGGTCTGATGAACCTGAAGCGTCAAGAGTTGCGCTTTCCCCCTTTTTGATTGAAAGAGCAGAAGCAGAAATCACAGCAACAGGAGACTTGTTGCCGGTATCCAGTTCAGCAGGGATACCTGATCCCATCTTTGTACCGTCAACCCAAACATCTCCAACAGTAGCAGAAGTGAAGTTTCCTCCGCTTGATGACTTGAACCACTGACTGCCACAGTCGTTGAACAGGAATTCAAGACCGGAAATTTCAGCACCGAAAGAGGTACTGTCAGTGTAACTCCACCAACCGTTCTTCACAGCAGACATTTCAACACCAGGAACAGTAGTCCATCCCTTATCACCTGTCTGCGGAGTACCGCGATAATGAACACATACCTTTGAAAGTTCACTTGCAGGCTTAAAGAAGAAGGTAACCGGTGTTACGATATCCTGAGGAGCCCCTTCAGTGATGGATCCGTCCTTGTTGATTATGTAAGTTCCCTTGGACAGACAGTTACCGTTTGCTCCGTTATAGTAGGAAGAACTGCCGTTTTCCTTAACTCTGATGTCCGCACAGGTTGCATCACGGGTGTAGGTAATACTGGTCTTGAAGTATTTGGTTGTACTAACCTGCTTCATTTCCTTACTGTTCCAGTCTGATGCCCCCTTATCCTTGTATTCAGCATATACGGAGGTTACTGAATCATCATCAGTCTTTGCATAAAGTGTTACGGTATCGGTACTAACCACTGAGCCGTCTGTGAAGAACATGTGTGAACCTTCAATTTCACCGTCAACATCTTCAATATAAGCTCCGTCCACCAGATTATATCTGCCTGCACCTACATAAGTATGGTTGATTTCACTCTTGGTTACATTACCGAGGTTATCGGTTGCTTCCATATAGTAGTCAACCAGCTGATCACGGTAATCACTGATGTATGCGTAGTATGTGCTGCCAATCTTCTTTGCAGGAAGCACTTCATAGTTCTTGGTTTCAATCTGAACCTGCCAATCCACGCCGTTCATGTCAGGAGTAAGATCTCTTACCTTGGTTGGATATTCCTTCCATTCACCTACCTGAGATGCATCAGCACCGCTTATGCTCTTAGGATTATATACCCTTGGAGCTATGTCGGTAGGCTTCATGCTCTTGGCCTTGTGAGGACGTACATAAACCTTAACATCCTTGATGCCGCTTACGTCATACGCATATGTGTAGATGGCAAAAACATTATCGGCATACATCGGAGTCCAGCCTTCTGCCTTACCGGAATTTGCTGAACCTGGATTTGTAGGATAACGCTGAACCCACCACATTGAAGGTCCGGTCTTGTCCTTGCTAATGTTTGCCTTAACGTACGGCTCGGTGAAATAAAGAGACTGATTAAAACCTAATGAAGGCTTAACATTATCATCAGTATTTTCATCATAGTAACCGAAACCTGAGTCAATTGATGAAATCAGGAAGTACCAGCCTAACTCTGCAGGGTTTGCGCCCCCCTTGTAGTCATTTGATTCATCGCCCTTAACAGGGTATGACATCATGTACGGATTCAACTGATTTCCACTGTAAGTAACCTGTTTTTCCGCTTCGGTTGAAGGAGACCAGTAGTTAGGATGGTCATCAAGCCAGATCTGTTCTGCTGTTTCGGCATAGTTTTCAGCCGCCTGCAGCAGAGCAAAGTTTCTTTCGAGATAATGATAGCCGTATTCCATGGAAACAGCATGTCCTACAGAAGTTCCGGCGAAGTTCTTAGGTGCTTCGAAATCTGTACCCAAAGACTTGTTGAAAGCAGCCAGCTGTCCCTTTGTCCATACCCCCATAGGAATATGCCAGTGGTACCAGTCAGGATCTGATGATGAGTCACGGGTATCAACCCAGGAACCATCCTGAATATGCTGAATATCATCTGCAGGAATAGGATATGCTTTGAGATATTCCTCAACACCCATGCCTACCACACCTGCAGTGCTGTATTCCTCACCTGAAGCCAGCCAGGTGGAAATTGAACCTGCACGACCTTCACCATTATCACCGTCATGAGCAATAACAAAGTACATGGTTCTGTCACCTGCAGCGGTATTATAACTAGGACGGTCAATTTCCTGAGTTGCTACGGCAATACCTTCCCAGCCTTCTGTCCATGAACCGTTCTGATCTACAGGAATTGCGGCAATCTTGTCGGCCTTACCGGTATTAGGATCGATATACTGAACCCAGTGAGGAATGGCACAGAACGGATACTGATTAAGAATGGTCTGCTGTTCGTGATTCATTCCGACATATTCCCAGCCCCCCTTACTAAAGGTGTTCTGGAGATCAGCTCTGTTTGGAGGAGAAACAAGAGTATCGTATGAAGGGTTGGAATAATTGTAAGGATAATCGGTAAGAGCTCTTGAGAAATGGTTATTACCTACTACTGACCATTCAATACCAAGCTTGGCAAGTGTAGGAATAAGTCTTTCAGAAAAGCCCAGTTCTGTCGGGAAGAATCCCTTTGATGATTTAAACTGTGAACCTAAGAAGTAATCCTGCTGCAGGGTTACGTTCTGATAAATAAGATCCTTGAGAAAATATTTTGGTCCGACTAAAGGTCCCATGGAATGGTGACCTGTGAAATGAATTGGTTCAAGAGCATTGAAACCGTTGGTAGTCTTCAGACTGCCTACTGTTGACTTCCAGTCGTTTGACCAGCCGGTTTTGTAGAAATCAAAAATGTTGAGTTCGGCAAAGCTCTGTACATTATTGATAACAGCAGCAGACATGGTTACCTGAGTCTGACTCAGAGGATGAGCAGAGTGATTTGCATTAGCTGTCTGAGCCGGCCAAACGGTGTATGCGTTTCGCTTTGCATCTCTGTCGTAGTACTGCTGCAGATTATCATGAGGCATTGGCTCACCTGATTTCGGAAGGAAATAAGGATAATCTGCAGGTGGATTGTTCTTAATATTGAAAACCTGACCATCATAGGTATATCTGATAGGAGTTCCTACAGCAGCCTTTTCGTACTCACTGGTATTGTAGTATGGCCAGAAATTTGGCATATGATTATGATAGATATGGGTTGCAGCTATCACGTCACCGGCATAGGCATTATCTGCCAGTACCAGACTTGGAATAGCAACTGCCAAACCAACAGCTAATGAAAGACTATTGATTTTTAACATTTTGTTACTCATATGAATTCACTCTGAATAGTTAAACAACATATAATTTGACATTAAGATCATGACAGTGATTTCGTGATCAAAAATCATTGCCGATTTGATTAATTTTAACAAATTTAAAACATTAAGAAAACTTTTTCACAACAAACAACTCTAATTTTTTTATAATTATGCTTGTTTTTACCATATATGTGATAATTGTCATATAACATATTAATATATTCAATTTTAAAAAACTTTAGTGATAAACGAGTTGTTTTTTCACAATAAGATTCCCTTATTTCTGTCATTCTTTGGCCATATGATTATAATGACAGCCGTCACACATGCCATATAAACAATATAGGCTGAAAAATCAGATACAGGACACCGCATAGAACCATGTTCCAGTACAGATAAAATCGAGGAATTATGAACAACCACCATGCCAATCTCATTCAGAAAGGTCCGGAGTCTTACAGACATAAAAACAGGAAACTCTGGAAAAAGTAACACAATCTTTTTCCAGAGTAATAGTGAAATGTTCCGGAACTGGCTGATGCCCAGAAACATTGAATAATCAATAAATATTATTTTTCTCCATGAGCTTTGTACTTAAGCATGGAGGCCAGAGTCCCGTAAATGATTCTAAGTTCATGTGCACTCATATCAGACTTGGCGTAAACACGTCTGATCTGCCCCATGACGCTACCGTTATGATTCTTTTTCAGAAAACCGCACTCACACAGATTCTTTTCAATAAAGCTGTAGAACTGTTCCAGATCTGAATGCTTCGGTTTACGCAAACCTTCATCAAAACTTTCAGGAACATCAGACTCCGCTGAACGCAGACATGCCTGTCTCAGTTCATATGAAAGCACCTGCACACTCATTGCCAGATTAAGTGAGGAATATTCCGGGTTTGCATCTATATTGACATGAATATCACATCTCTGCAGCTCATCATTTGTAAGTCCGGTCCTTTCTCTTCCGAACATGATGGCGCACTTCATGCCATTGCTGATATGCGGATAAATCTTTTCAACAGCCTCTCTCGGCTGGTACAGTGGTAATTCTATACTGCGGTGACGAGCGGATGTTCCGGCTACAAATGTAACATCAGCCAGAGCTTCATCCAGAGAGTCATAAACACGGGCACTTTTCAGTACATCGGCAGCACCTTTGGATAAAGCCAGGGCCTCATCGGTAATTATGTCTTTGTTGGCAGAAACTATTCTTAATTCAGAAAGTCCCATTGTTTTCATTGCTCTTGATGCTGAACCGATATTACCGTAATGGCTTGGATCAACAAGTATTATTACCATGTTATTCAGACAAGAATATCTGTCTGAACCAAAATTGTCTGACATCTGCGTTCTCCGATTATCAGTCACCTTACAAATTTCAATGGTTATATTAGCAAAGATATACCGACAAAAAAAGCCGATACACATAATAGTTATGTATTACCGGCTTTATTCGTTTCAATTCAATGTTTTATTTCGGAACCTATTTCTCCGAATCCCTGTTTTCAGATTCAGTATTCAGCACCTTGTCTTCAAAACCAATATCATCATATTCATTATTGACGTCAAGCATGTGAAGTTCCAGTAACGAATTGCTGAATTCCAGAAAATAAGAAACATTTGTGGTTCTTGACAGCTTGAAATAATCCAGAGCTCTGGTCTTTTCTCCCTTCAGAAGATGCATTTTTCCCATATAGAAATATGCTTCACAGAGTCTTTCATTTCTTTCCAAATAATTCTTTGTCCCGTCAAACACGTGATCCCACAGTTCCTTTTCGGTCTTCATTCCCAGAAAAACCTCAATAATTCTGGTTCCGAAAACAAGCTCCTTCACGTTTATCATACGATATCTGTCATGAAGATTCTTTATGGCTTTTTCAGGATCAGAGGCATTCTCGGCAAAATACAGCCACAGCTGGAAATAAGGATCCTGACGGTCACTTAAATAAACTTTATAGAAGTCCTTTTCAGCCATCTTTTCTCTCTTGCCGTAATAAAGAGCAAGACCACGATTGAAATATGAAGCATTGTCATTAGGACTTAATTCAATGGCACCATCAAGAGCATCGTAAGCCTCAAGGAATTTGGCATGAGAATACAGAGACCCGCCGTAATCACGGTAACAGTCAAAATTCTGATTATCTTCATTTACGCAGGCGAGAAGACTCATTATGGACAGATAATCAAGCCCCATGCGATTGTATAGTTCTGCTCTATGCCACATGATTCTACTCAGCTGAGCATGATTTAAACGCTGATTGCCCAGAAGCTGAGCCAGTTTTACCATATTCAGCTGTTCATTGGGAGTTATCACCCTTGGGAGCTCAATTTTAACAAAATCAGGATCAATATGACCGTCAACTGAATTTTCAGAACCGGTTGAAGCACAGGCTGAAAGTCCTGAAATCATTACAGCCATACAGGCTGTAAGAAATAATTTTTTAAACATTATCTATTTTCCGAGATGTTTACTACCTTTCGGTAATACCGGAGACACCTACAAACACATAAACAGACTGATTAACCAGACTTATCTCAATGCTTTTCAGTACTCCTTATTATTAAACAAGGCCTACCTGTCGATTATAATATTTAACCACTTAATCCGCTGTATGTTATACATAAAAATTGAGACATGCAACCACGATTATAAAGCAATTCCGCAACATGCATCCCATAACAAAAAAAGCTGTTCACGGAGAACAGCTTTTCAAATAAATCAGCGTTTCTGATTATTAATAATCAGCTTCTGAAATTTCTTCATGATCCTTCTTTATTTCCTTAACAAGGAGATTTTCTCTGGTTATACCCAGTAAAAGAGGCCATGTTGAAGCTACGTAGATTGATGAAATGGTACCGAAAATTATACCGATTAACAGAGCCAAAGAGAATCCGAAAATCATTTCGCCACCCAATAATAGCAGTGAAATTACGGTAATCAGAGTAGTACCTGAAGTAATAATTGTTCTTGACAGTGTTTCCGTCAGAGAAATATTAAACAGGTCAACCATTGCCATCTTGTGAAGTCTTCTTGCATTTTCACGAATACGGTCGAATACGACGATCTTATCGTTTAATGAATAACCTATAACTGTAAGTACCGCAGCAAGTACAGTCAGATCATATTCAATTCCGTAGAATGAGAACACACCCAGTACAATAATAACGTCATATGCCAGAGAGATTATTGCACCTGTTGCCATTCTCCATTCGAAGCGGGCAGCAATGTACACGAGAAGGATTACCAGTGACAGAAGAACGGAAATAACACCGCTCACAACAAGCTCCTGACCTACAGCCGGTCCGACATATTCTGAACGTGTTACCACCGCATCGGCATTTTCAGATGAAATAGCCTGTTTTACCTTTTCGGTAATATCCTTCTGATTTTCATCCCCCTTCGGCTGAATACGGATTGATACATCCCTAGGTGTACCGAAATTCTGAACAACGGCATTGCTGATACCTATTTTGTTCAGATCCTGACGTATAACATCAAGACGGGCTTCCTGAGGATACTGAACTTCAATAACCACACCGCCAGTAAAATCCAGGCCCCAGTTCAAACCTTTATAGCAGAGACAGCCAATACAGAAAAGAACTGCTGCAATACAGAGCACTTCTACCAGCTTGGCTATGCTCATGAAAGGAATTACTGTTCCCTGTTTTATAATCTGAAACATTTTTATCCTCCGCTAAATCCACAGGTTCTTGATATTGCGTCCGCCCCAAACGATATTAACTACCGCACGACAGCAGGTAACTGCTGTAAACATAGAGCAGATCAGACCAATCATAAGTACAAGAGCAAAGCCCTTAACCGCACCGGTTCCAACCGCAAACAGAATGAGAGCAACCAGAATAGAGGTAATGTTTGAGTCAAGAATGGTAACAAAAGCTCTTTCATAACCTAGGTTGATAGCCTGCTGAACACCGCGATTGTTTCTGATTTCTTCACGAATACGTTCAAAAATCAGAACGTTGGCATCCACGGCCATACCTATGGTCAGCACAATACCGGCAATACCAGGCAGAGTCATGGTGGCACCAGGAATCATGGACATAACACCAACAAGAAGAATCATGTTGAAAATAAGAGCAAGATTGGCAACAAGACCAAATGCTCTGTAGTATATGAACATAAATAAAGCAAGGAATGCCAGACCATACAACATTGCACGCATACCGTTTTCAATGTTCTGTTTACCTAAACTTGGTCCAATATTTCTTTCTTCTACAATCTGAATCGGAGCAATCAGAGCACCTGCTCTAAGAAGCAGAGCCAGATTATGAGCTTCTGTAGGACTGTCAAGACCGGTAATACGGAACTTGTTACCAAGACGGGCCTGAATTGTGGCAACATTGATTATCTGTTCAACCTTTCTGAACTTAACTGTCTTGTCACCGCTGTCCTGAGCATCAACAACCTTATATTCAATAAAGTTGGTTGCCATAGGCTGACCGATATGATCCTTGGTGAAGTTGGACATGGTGTTACCACCCTTGGAATCAAGGCTGATATTCACTTCAGGACGACCGTTTTCATCCATACCGCTCTTTGCATCGATGATATGATCACCGGTAAGGATAACATGTTTTGTTACAACAACAGGTCTGCCGTTCTTGTCAGCAAGAACTTCATCATTTGCTGATACGGTACCGCTGGCGGCACTCTGAATATCAGCGGCCTGATCAACAAGACGGAATTCAAGAGTTGCGGTTGCGCCGAGAATTTCCTTTGCTCGAGCAGAATCTTCAACGCCAGGAAGTTCAACAATAATACGATCAGCGCCCTGTCTCTGAACCAGAGGTTCGGCCACACCGAGTTCATTTACACGGTTTCTGATAATATTGATGTTCTGTTCTACGGCATAAGTCTTAACTTCCTTAATCTTTTCAGGCTTCATGACTGCCTTGATTTCGAATGATGAAGAGTCCTCATCAGTGAAGACCCAGTCATTGTGCTTTGACGCAAGCAGTCTCATTGCACTGTCACGGGTATCTGCATCACGGAAAGAAATTACGACATCCTGCCCCACACTTCTGATACCTGATAAGCGGATTTTTTCTTCTCTGAGTTCAGTACGAATATCCTGAATCATCTGGTTCACAATCTTTTTGATTGCTTCATCCATGTCAACTTCCATTAAGAAGTGAAGACCGCCTCTAAGGTCAAGACCCAGCTTTAAAGGCTTGGCTCCGATTGACTTTAACCAGTCAGGAGTTGCAGCTGCAAGATTAAGTGCAACAACATAATTGTCACCTAATTCTGAAACCAGCTTTTCCTTGATACGAAGACGTAAATCATTATCCTTGAAACGGATAAGCGCCTGCCCCACATTTCTTTCTACTTTGCAGTCTGGGCAGTCCTGCTTAATCACATTTTCAATTTTTTCGTAGTCTTCCTTTTCCAAAGTTATACCTTTGGAACCACTAATCTGAATAGCCTGATCTTCACCATATATATTAGGCAAAGCATAGATGGCACCTACAATCAGTACTACAACTATCAGGATATTCTTCCATAAAGGATACTTGTTTAACAAAACCTATACTCCTTGAATTCCTTTGTAGGTTCTAAATACCCACACACATATAAGGACTTAACATTATTTTTTCTGACGGTTTGCTTCAACCTTATGTTCATCATAAGTTCCCTTTGGCAAAGGACTTACAACGTACTGTCTGTTGATCTTTACCTGGGTTCCCTGTGCGATTTCCACAGTAAGAATTCCCTGCTCTTCATTAATTTTTACGATTTTACCGACTAAACCGCCGTTTGTTAAAACCTCGTCACCCACTTCAAGCTTCTTAAGAGACTCTGCACGTTCCTTATTCTTCTTGTTACCAGGTCTTAAAACAAATAAATAAAAACAAACAAAGGCCAAACCCATTAACAGGAAGAAGGTCATATCAGGAGCGGCAGGAGCCACCTGAGAAGGATCAGCTGCCGGAACACCTTCTTCTGCAAAAGCAGTTGGAAATAAATTCATCTTTATCAACCTCGAATTTTAAAATAAAACACGATTTTGCATTATATATGAAATATGTGGTTTTAACAGAATTATTTATGAAAGGTGTCCAATAATGACTGAATGATCATTTAATACAGGCACTTTTTCATAAAACGAAAGAAATCATTTGATTGTTCTCAAAAGATTATCGGTGATATCTCATAAGTGCTGATTTTTACATTTTTTTTGCCGTAAATCATTAACAGAAAGTAAAAAAAACATTCCGAATAAACAAATAAAAAGAAACCAGGGACTTGCCCTGGTTTCCAACTTTAACCGCCAGCTATCACTGTTAAATACACATGTAATTCACATGAGTAGGGAAAACTTATTTGTCTGCCGGGTACAGCTTAAAGAACTCCTCAGCGAACTCATTCAGAGTACCATCTGCTATATGAGCTCTAATCTGTTCCATCAGACGCTGATAAAATCTGAGATTATGGATAGTATTGAGTCTTGCTCCCAGCATTTCTCCACATTTATCAAGGTGATGCAGATACGCTCTGGAATAATGACGGCAGGTGTAGCAGTCACACTTTTCATCAAGAGGACGTGTATCCTGCTTATATTTGGAATTACGCAGTTTAATCACGCCTTCTGATGTGAACAGATGTGCATTTCTTGCATTTCTCGTAGGCATAACACAGTCAAACATGTCCACACCGCGAAGTACTCCTGACAGAATATCCTGAGGCTTCCCGACCCCCATTAGATATCTAGGTTTGTTTTCAGGCATTCTTTCGGTTATAAAATCAAGAATCTTATGCATATCCTCTTTCTTTTCACCTACTGCCAGACCACCGATGGCATAGCCGTCAAAACCTATTTCCATCAGACCTTTAAGCGACTCTTCACGAAGATCTTCATACACACTGCCCTGAATAATACCGAAAAGAGCATTTTTGTTCTGCAGTCTGTCAAACTCATCGCGGGAACGTTTTGCCCATCTCAGGCTCAAACGCATTGACTTGGCCGCTTCATCATGAGTTGCAGGGTAAGGAGTACACTCATCAAGAATCATTACAATATCAGAACCGAGTGCTTCCTGAATCTGCATGGAAACCTCCGGTGATAAAAACACCTTGTCTCCATTAATCGGATTCTGGAAATAACAGCCCTCTTCCTTGAGCTTGCGCAAAGCTCCCAGACTGAATACCTGGAATCCGCCCGAATCTGTCAGAATCGGTTTATTCCACTGCATAAAACCATGAAGATCACCGTGTAGACGCATAATGTCACACCCCGGTCTTAACCATAAATGAAACGTATTGCCCAGAATGATGTCAGCTCCGATTGCTTCAACTTCCTCAGGACTCAGGCCTTTAACTGTACCATAGGTTCCAACAGGCATAAAAGCAGGTGTTCTTACCACGCCTCTGGCAAATTTCATTTCACCGAGTCTTGCCTTTCCGCACTTGTTCTTTAAAGTAAATTCCAAAATCAGTGTCCTCTAAGTTTCTTTTCAATGTCTTCGGCAGTTTCCGCATTATCATTACGGGTGATAAACATGGCATCTCCGTAACTGAAGAAACGATATCTGTCACTTACGGCGTGTTCATAAGCCTTCATGGTATGATCATAACCGGCGAAAGCACTCACAAGCATGATTAAAGTAGATTCAGGCAGATGGAAATTGGTAATCAGTGCATCCACGACTCTGAATTTGTAACCCGGATAAATAAAAATACTGGTATCTGCAGCAAATGGTTCTATCAGTTTGCCGTTCTTTTCTGCTTTCATTGCCGCACTTTCAAGTGAACGTACGGAGGTTGTTCCAACTGCAATTACTCTTCCGCCTTCAGCCTTGGTTTTTAAAATACGGTTAACCAGCTCTTCAGGTACCACTGCGTATTCAGAATGCATGTGATGCTTGGAAATATCATCTTCCTTTACAGGCTGAAATGTCCCTGCACCAACATGAAGGGTGACAAATCCAGTATCCACACCAATTTCTCCAAGCTTTGCAAGAAGTTCGTTATCAAAATGCAGTCCCGCAGTCGGTGCGGCTACAGCCCCAGGAATTTTGGAATACACGGTCTGGTAACGTTCACGGTCAAATTTTTCATCAGGACGATCGATATATGGAGGGAGCGGAATATGCCCTATTTCATCCATAATGTTAAAAATTGTTTTGTCACCGGTAAATTCCAAAATGAACAAAGCATCCTGTCTTCCGAGCATAACTGCTTCATAACCGTTATCAAACTTAAGGATTGCTCCTTCCTTAGGAGACTTTGATGATTTCATATGAACAAGGGCTCGATGCTCATCCAGAACACGCTCAACCAGAATTTCAATTGCACCGCCGGTTTCCTTGTGTCCGTACATTCTGGCAGGAATTACCTTGGTATTATTGAATATAAGTAAATCACCCTTTTTCAAAAATTTGACTACATCGTAGAAATGATAATCAGCCAATTCACCGGTTGTACCGTTCAGAGCCAATAATCTGCTGTGAGTCCTTTTATCAGCAGGAAATTTAGCTATAAGCTCTTCAGGGAGATTATAGAAGAAATCTGATCTTAACATCATAATAAACAACAGCCTAACTTACAGTAATGTAAAGCGTTCATACACAAACAAAAAAAGTATCCTGAAAACAAAATTCGAAATACTTTAAGTTAATCTCTGTAATTAACTTCACTGAATAAACAAACATATCTGTTAATTCAGTATGATTTCACCAGTAAATAAAAATAAAATCAATATAAGCCAACAGACCTGTAATATTCTACTTACTTAATATTACATGTCAATTTTATAATTTTATTAAAAAATATTGACATATTTCACATTTTTAATATAATAACGACGTTCATTAGTCCTATGGTTATTAATCATTGATAACACCAGTCCTCATCAGCACATGCGTGAGTACTGGTTTCTTTTTTTATAGTCTCCTCAAATTTTACATACGATTTAAACTCATTACATACTGTTCGAATCAGTTTTAATCATTTATATACAGCTGCATCGAGCGTATAATAACCACATTTTTGTATTTGAATATTATTGAGGGAAGTACTACTTTATGAGCTCCCAAACCATAAACATGACACTATCGATTTTAAAAAAAACTGCATATGCAGTATTATTTCTGGTAACCGCACTTAATATTTCAGCCTGCGACACCGACAGTCATTCAAATCAGGTCAGAGCTATTGAAGATCTATGTAAAGCCAGAGTCGGAGTTCAGATAGGTACAACTGTTGAAATAGCAACCAATGAATATCTTGAACAGCATAACTGTCCACCGGTTGAACGCTTCAACAGTTCCCCCGATTCAATTGCAGCTCTTACTCAGGGAAAACTTGATGCTGTGGTAATGGATGAACTTCCTGCCGTAAAATTCGTAGAAAAAAATCCTACGCTCAAAATTCTAAACACACCGTTTAAAACAGAGTCATATGCAATTATTCTTCCCAAGGAAAACAATGAACTGATGGAAAAAATCAATACAGTCATTGATGATATCCATAATGAAAAGCTGTACGAAAGAATATACAACACATATGTAACTCATACAGATAACTACCACTACACAGCTTTAAACAATGACGGGCCTGAATTTATTATCGCCACAAGCCCAGATTTCCCGCCGTATGAATACTACGAAAACAATGAAATTGTAGGCATCGAAATTGAATTAGCAAAAATTATTGCTGACCGTCTGCATATGAAACTAAAAATCGAAAGCATGGAATTCGACAGTATTATCAATGCGGTGAGCAGCGGTAAGGTTCATGCCGGTTTTTCAGGTTTTTCAAAAACAGAGGAAAGAGCCAAGGTTATAAACTTCACTCATACCATCTGCTCATCTCAAATTTTTGTAATAGTACCTGACCATTCCAAAACATCCGTGCAGAATCATTCTTCATTTACAGACAAGTTCTACAATAACTTCATTAAAGAAGATCGCTGGAAAATGCTTGTTTCCGGGCTTATGACAACCATTATTATATCGGTGTTTTCCGCCATTATAGGACTCCTTGGCGGAACCGTTATGGCGGTAATAAGAATAATGAATTACAGAACCGGAAACTTCAGAATTCTTAATTTTCTGATAAGAATGTACGTTAATATAATCAGAGGAACACCTGTAATGGTTCAGCTTCTGATTATCTACTACATAATTTTTGCCTCAGTTGATATAAGCAAGATTGTTGTAGCCATTGTCGCATTTGGTCTGAACTCTATGGCATACACTGAAGAAATAATCAGAGCCGGGATGAAATCAGTACCGACCGGACAGTTTGAAGCCGGATATGCATTGGGATTAAAACCATTTACCATTATAAGACACATAATATTACCGCAGGCTTTCAAGAATAATCTCCCAGCACTAGCTAATGAAGGAATTTCATTAATCAAAGAAACCTCAATCTGCGGTTACATAGGTCTTATGGATCTGACCAGAGGAGGTGTTGTTATCAGAAACACAACATTCGAGGCATTCATGCCACTTCTTGCGGTTGCTTTAATCTATTTAGCTATTATAGGCACACTGTCAGCATGTGTGGCCCGTCTAGAAAGGAATTTAAAGAAAAATGAACGATAACATACCGGTTATGCGGATTGACGGCATCTGCAAAAAATACGGAGATCACGAAGTATTAAATAACATTTCCATTGACATAAACAAGGGAGATGTTATCGCAGTTATCGGACCTTCAGGGTGTGGTAAATCAACGTTTATCAGAATGCTTAACCTGCTTGAAAAACCTACATCAGGCAGAATTTTCTTTGGAAACACTGAATTAACATCGCTCAACGAAAAAGAACTTACCGAAATAATTCCAAAAATCGGAATGGTATTCCAGCAGTTTAATCTGTTCCAGAATATGACGGTAAAACAGAACATAACGCTTTCTCCTGTTCTTCATAAGATATACAAAGAGGATGAAGCAGACGCATGGGCTATGAACATGCTTGAAAGGGTAGGGCTGGCACAACATGCACACAAGTACCCTGCACAACTGTCAGGAGGCCAGCAGCAGCGAGTAGCAATTATAAGAACCATTGCAATGAAACCATCTATAGTACTGTTTGATGAACCAACAAGCGCACTGGATCCTGAAATGGTGAACGAAGTACTGAACATGATGAAAGAACTTGCTGACGAGGGAATGACAATGGTTGTAGTTACTCACGAAATGAAGTTTGCCCAAAACGTTTCAAACCGCGTGTTGTTCTTCAATAATAAAGGGATTCAGGAACAGGGAAGTCCTGACGAAATATTCAACCACCCTAAAAATGAAAGGCTGAAAGAATTTTTAAGTCAGATTGAAGCAAAATAATAACTAAAGTCTCTAATAAAATATAAAAAAAGTGAATCATACTGGTATGGTTCACTTTTTTTTGAATGACGAAACGATAAAAAAAGCGACACACAGGTGTCGCTTTGAAATAAATTACAAGCTAATTATTAGGTTCTGTTATATCTTGCAGTTCTCTTAAATGCCTTTTCCTGTGAATCGAAGAGGTAGCAAGCTTCTGCAGGAATACCAACTTCAAGAGAGTCACCGGTATCAACAGGGATTTCAGATGCAGCCTTAACAGTGAAGTCTTCACCATCTACATCGAGGTATACGAAGCTTTCAGCACCTAAGTGTTCAGCAACCTGTACCATACCTGATAAGCGGCTCTTTGAATCAGGGTGTTCAACTGGAACTAAGTGTTCAGGACGAATACCTAATTCAACCTTATCACCAACGCTAGCGCGACGAGCATCAACACAAGCAGTAATTACGTCACCGGTGTTAAGCTTAACCTTACAGGTTTCTTCACCGATTTCAATTAACTGCCCCTTGAGGAAGTTCATCTTTGGAGAACCGATGAAGCCAGCTACGAACTTATTGGTTGGGTTATGATAAAGTTCAAGTGGAGTACCGAACTGTTCAAGATTGGTTTCTGCAGATTCCTTTAACGGACTTAAAACAACAATCTTGTCAGCTAAGGTCATAGCTTCAACCTGGTCATGGGTTACATAAATAATGGTTGAATTTAATTCCTTGTGTAACTTAGCAATTTCGATACGCATCTTTACACGGAGTGCGGCATCGAGGTTTGATAAAGGTTCGTCGAAGAGGAATACGTCTGGCTGCTGAACGATAGAACGACCGATAGCAACACGCTGACGCTGACCACCTGACAGAGCCTTTGGCTTACGATCCATTAAAGCATCAAGACCAAGGATCTGAGCAGCATTATTAACACGCTTTTCAATGGTATCCTTATCGAATTTCTTTAATTTAAGACCGAATTCCATATTCTGGCGAACATCCATATGTGGATAAAGTGCGTATGACTGGAACACCATACCTACACCACGATCTACAGGAGGAACGTCGTTCATAACCTTAGAACCGATTTTTAATTCACCTGAAGTGATATCTTCAAGACCGGCAATCATACGAAGAAGAGTAGACTTACCACAACCTGATGGACCAACGAATACGATGAATTCGCCGTCTTTGATGTCAAGGTTGATATTACGTAAGGTATCTTTTAATAAACTTGGATTATAGTTCTTAAGAACGTTTGTTAAAGTAACTTCAGCCATTTAAAGCTCCATAAAAATCTTTTATAACATGCGGTGCGCTAGACACCGCATTGCAAAATATCAATTAACCCTTTACACCACCGGCAGTCAAACCACCAACTAACCAACGCTGAGCTAACATAAATACGATGGTAATTGGTAAACCTGACATAACAGCCGCTGCTGCGAAGTCACCCCAGAGCTTGTTCTGAGATGCAAGGTACTGCTGAGAACCTACAGCAAGGGTGTAGTTATCTACGTCATTTAACAGAATACTTGCTACTGGAACTTCAGTAATAGTACCGATAAATGCAAGGATGAATACTACTGCGAGAATTGGCACTGACAGAGGTAAAAGTACGAGTCTGAAAGCCTGCCAAGGAGTAGCACCGTCGATTGCTGCAGCTTCTTCGAGTGAAGCATCGATGGTTTCAAAGTAACCCTTGATAGTCCAAATATGAAGTGCAATACCACCCATATATGAAAGAATCAGACCTGCTCTGGTGTCAAGACCGATGAAAGGCAGATATTCACCGATGTTATCAAACAATGCATAGATAGCAACGAGTGCTAGCACTGAAGGGAACATCTGGAAAATCAGCATACAGTTTAAAAGTGTAGTCTTACCCTTAAAGTTCAAACGAGCAAACGCATAAGCACTGGTTGTTGAAAGCAGTACGATAAACGCTGCAGTGAAGAACGAAATAATGATAGAGTTCCATAACCACTTTAATACAGGGAATGGAGGCATATGTTCTACACCATCAGCATCTACATATGAAATACCGAATGCAAGTTTCCAGTGATCCAGTGTTAACGAATCCAATCTTGGTAAAAAGAGGTCGTAAAAACTGTCTGATACGTTGGTTGCAAAGTTACCTTCACGGAATGAAATCATCACAACCATGTATAACGGAAACAGAACAGCAAGTAAGAACAAACACATTACAATGTGAGTAGCAATAATGCGATACTTTATTGACTTAGGTTGTACGATTGCCATAATTAGTCCCTAGCCCCCATCTTAGAAAGCTTTAAGTTAACTATAGATAAAGCACCTACTAAAATGAAGATAGTAGTAGCAATTGCAGATGCCAGACCGTAGTCATTACCACCAGCACCACCTTCGAATGCTAAGCGGTAGGTATAAGATACGAGCAAGTCAGTAGAACCTGCAGTAGTAACCACACCGTCTTCTGGTAAGAAGTCAGGACCACCGTTAGTTAACAGCATAATTAACACGAAGTTATTGAAGTTAAATGCAAATGAAGCAATGAGTAACGGAGTTAAAGGCTTCATTAAAAGAGGAAGAGTAATCTTCAGGAAGTTCTGAAGAGGACCTGAACCATCCATTGCTGATGCTTCATAGAGATCATCAGGAATAGCCTTTAACAGACCCATACAAAGAATCATCATGTATGGATAACCTAACCATGCGTTAACGATAAGAATCATTGAACGAGCATAGCCGGCTTCATTGTACCACTCTGGTCTCCAACCAAAGAAGAAGTCTAAAATACGGTTGATTTCACCAAAGTTTTCATTGAACAAACCTTTAAATACCAGGATTGAAATGAATGATGGTACTGCATAAGGAAGAATCAGAATCAGACGATAAATTGATCTACCCTTTAAGAATTCCCACTGAACAAGACAAGCGAGAACCATACCGATAGCAAGAGTAATGAATACGGTTAAAGCAGCAAAACAAACAGTCCAAATGAAAATCTTAAGGAATGGAGTAGAAATACTCTTATCGTTCCAAATTCTCTTGAAGTGTTCAAAACCGATACCAACGCGGAAACCTGGAGCCATTCTTTCTCCAACTGGCTTACCAGTCTGAGTATCAATAGTCTTGTAATAACCATCTTCCATATCAGGAACGATTAAAGAATCATTTGAAAGATCCTTAAGCATGTGTGGATTGCTTAATCTTTCCTGGTTGCCAAGAACAACTTCCTTCTGACGAACGTATCTGTTCTTAACAGCACTGAAAGTCTTAAGACCAGTGTAAGTAAGTTCCTGATTATCAATCTTAATCTTAATAGACTTTAAGTAATCTCTGAACTGAGTCTTACACTTAATACCACAATCTTCCATATCCTGAGTATAAGAGTTATCTACCTTAGTAACATGGATAACAGCCTTTGATGCAGTTGCCTTGTTTGCAGGCTTTTCCATCTGTTCCTTATCAAAGAACACAGTTTCTGGAGAAGCATAGGTGCGAACTTCAGCAGGATTGCCGTCAGCAAGCATAGCTGGCTGATTCTGAAGTACGATTACGTACTTGTTGCCTTCCTTTGCATAAAGCTTAAACTCGTAGTCACCACCTTCTACTCTATAGGTCTGACTGAGGAAGTAATTCTCAGCTCTTTCAAGAGTGAAGAGGTTTTTAGCAGAGTAGTTTGTGAACGCGATGTACACGGTGTAAACCAACGGGAATATAATGAAAACCACCATACCCGCAACGGCAGGGAATATATATCTGTGAGGATATAATCCCTTAAGCCATGCTACAAGTAAACCACCTGCGATGACTATTGTAAATAAAATTGCGAAAGCGTACTGACCATGAGTAAACATAGAGCTTATCATGAATACACCAAAGAGTAATACTGTTAAAGATATTAAAACTTTGAGTATCATTAAGCCAGGCGCTCCACCTCCAGAGGTTTTACCTCTCTTACCAACAGCGATAGAATCCATGCTAATACCCTAATAACTTATTCTAAATTTAGCTTGTAAAACTGTAATAAAAAAACTTTTTACTACAAATAAAAACTTTAATATTTTCATATTAAAGCTTTTAATTCTAGTCTTTCATAAAAGAAGCTCCTCTCAGAGCTTCTTTGTTAGAAAGTTATCTTACTTTTCGATACGATCTTCAGCAGTCTTAAGAGCTTCTTCTAAAGTCTGACGACCAGTAGTAGCATTCTTAAGAGCAGTCTGTAATGAACTCCAGAAACGATTCATTTCTGGTACGCTTGGCATTGGGTCACCAATCTTAGCGTTGCTCATGGTTACAGCAATTCTTGGGTCCTTTTCAAGCTTAGCTTCGTAAGACTTAAGAGCAGCAGCACCTAATGGCTTATCCTTATTCATTTCATCCAGACCTTCATCAGTGAGGAGGTAGTTGAGTAAGAATTCCTTAGCTAAGTCCTTGTTAGGAGAAGCCTGGTTGATGGTCATACCCTGAACACCTACGAATGGCTTACCTGGGTTACCCTTAAGGGTTGGGATTGGGTTAACGCTGTAGTTAAGCTTGCTGTACTGACCCCATGACCATGGTCCGTTGATGATACATGCAACCTTGCCGTTTACGAAGCTAGATTCCATGATACCGTAGTCAGCGCCCTTCTGCATGTGATCATTCTTAATTAAGTCAACGAGGAACTGAACACCAGCCTTAGCACCATCGTTATTTACACCTGAATCCTTAACATCGTAACTGCCGTCTGCATTTCTCTTGAATGCATAACCGCCGTTAGCAGAAAGTAATGGATAGCTGAAGAATGCATTATTGTAATCCCACATAATTGCACGCTTGCCGTCCTTCTTTAACTCGTCATCAAGAGTTACAAGTTCTTCGAATGACTTAGGAGCATCCTTAACGATATCCTTGTTACAAATTAAAGCAATAGCTTCAATAGATACTGGGTAACCGTAAATCTTGCCATCTACAGTCATAGCCTTCCAAGCAACGTCCTGGAACTTGTTTAATTCTTCCTTGGTTGGTTCAATTGGAGTTAAAAGACCAGACTTAACCCATTCACCATAACGGTCATGAGCCCACATGAAAATATCAGGACCATTACCAGATGCAGCATTCTGCTGGAACTTAACTTCAACCTGGTCAGGGTGAGCAACAGTTACCTTAACACCGGTAGCCTGTTCAAACTTCTTACCAACCTTAGCAATACCGTCATATGACTTATCGCCGTTAACCCAAATTGTTAACTGACCTTCTTCAATACCTGATGCAGAAGCAACCTGTGCAAAACCAAAAGCAGCCAAGCCTACAACAGTAGCTAAAATAGTTTTTTTCATTAGTCTATTTCCTTACTTAGTATTAATAAACATCGGCCTCAAACCGAATTTAACGATAACATAATAGAACATATGCATTTTTTTAAATAATAAAAAATTGCATTTTTTTAACATGTATCTCATTATGAGTGCATTAGTTGCGTTTTTTATGTGATTCTGACCTACTGAAAGCAGTTTCGAACACACGCAATTACATGTCTCCACCACATAATGCAGCACTGCAGACACACTCACAGCTCTACTATTTCTTTAAAACTCTTTCTTCAGCTATTTTCAAAGCCTTCTTAGCTGACTGACGACCAGTTGTCGCATTTTTTAAAGCCGTCTGCAGAGAACTCCAGTATTTATTCATTTCAGGGATATTCGGCATCAGATCCCCGTGTTCCGCGTTATACATTATTGTCGCTATTCGCGGATCCTTCTCAAGCTTTGCCTGATACGACTTCAATGCAACAGCGCCTAACGGACGATCGTTATTCATTTCTTCAAGACCTTCGTCAGTCAAAAGGTAGTCAAGCAGAAACTTCTTTGCAGCTTCCTTGTTAGGTGACGCTTTATTTATCGTCATCCCCAACACACCGACAAATGGTTTACCAGGTTTACCATCAAGCGTAGGGAACGGATTAACAGAATAGTTAAGTTTACTGTATCTTTCCCAGCCCCAGGCTCCATTTATAATGCAGCCTACATTACCGTCAATGAATTTCTTTTCCATTTTTGGAAATTCTTCCCATGTCTGCATATGTTCATCTCTAATGAGATTAACTATGTATTCCAGACCTTTAACTGCACCAGGACTATTAATACCTGTTTTGGTAACATCATATTCGCCATTTTCATTTTTTCTGAACGAATAACCGCCGTTTGCTGAAAGAATAGGATAAGTAAAGTAACCATCGTTATAATCCCAAACTATGGCGTGTTTCCCTTCTCTCTGTAATTTTTCGTCAAGCTCTACAAGCTCCTCAAAAGTCTTCGGAGTTTCCGGCACCAAATCCTTGTTACACATAAAAGCGATTGCTTCAATGGAAACAGGATAGCCGTAGTACTTGTCTTTTACTTTCATAGCCTCCCAGGCAACAGACTGAAATCTGTCAAATTCTTCCGGCGTAGGTTCAACAGGTGTGAGAATTCCAACCTGAACCCACTCACCAAATCTGTCATGAGCCCACATAAACAAGTCCGGGCCATTGCCTGAAGCAGCATGTTGCAGAAATTTGATAACCGGCTGTTCCGGGTGTTCAACAATTACTTTAATCCCGGTATCCTTTTCAAATCTCTCACCGACCTTTTCAATCCCCTTGTACGACTTATCGCCATTAACCCACACCGTAAGATGTGTCCCCTCAATACCTTCCGCAACCGCAGAACCGAAAGAGCCCATGGCTACAGCAGTCACAATAGCTGATAACAATATCTTTCTCATAATCACTGTCCTACTGGCGTAAAAACAAATTAATTCAAACAGTTCGCAGGATTAATTCAAACAGCGAAACAATTGTTTATTATATGTTAAACCACAAACAATGACGTTAAATCATACCATTACTCAAATTTTGAACAGCATCTCTAATTAGTAAACCCATTAACTTCTTGTTTACTTTTCGAGGGCACCGAGGTAACAAAAATATTTTAATAGATCAATATCACAATTCATACTCTAACAGTGAAAGTGTTTTCACACAATTAAAAATGAATTATTTTATTTCGTTTGATTACTTTTTCATCATTTTTAAATAAATGACCTGACATCAAAATAATATTTATTTCGTCTATTACAGGCATTCTTTTTAAAACATTAAATTATTTGAATTGTTTTTCATTGAAATACAACATAAATAATTCACCGATATAACTAGTATTTGCTTTACAAATACTATTTCACCTATATTTATATCTCTTTATTTAGAAGCGGGATATACGTTATACAAAAACACTTTTCACAGGATTAATTCAGACATCATAAAAAAATCTTAATCATGCACCAATATCTAAGTATTAAAATATTATGCAAAAGCATAAATCTAAAATATTACTTAACTGCACCAGCGCATTCTCTAGACGCAATACTGAGCAACCTGCACAAAGAGTTATTCTGGTCTTTATTCCCATTTATAAACTTTAAATCGCCCAATTTTTAATATATGTAGTAAAATATGTAAAACGTACGGGATGACAGATATGATTATTTTCAGATAAATCCTGTATTATACTTTATGGTTGTGCTTTGGTATTTCTGAAATGAACAGTATTAATTACAGTAGCTATTTCACATACAAAGATGAAGTTTCCCGTTCAATCAGCTGGGGACACTGGTTTGTTCTGCTGAATATTTTTCTTGCTCTGCTTATCGGTTGTGCATACCTTTATAACGCCCCTACCCCATCAACAGGATTGGGAGCAACCTATCTTATAATCAGTTGGCTCGGCCATTTCAGTTTTCTAGTATTCATCATCTACATCTTAATTTTTTTCCCGTTAACGTTCCTGTGCAGATCCACACGAACTTACAGAGTTTTATCCATCATACTAGCTACTGTCTTCATGACGGTTATGCTGATAGACGTAAAACTTTATCAGGCAATTAAAATCCACCTTAATCTGTCTGTTCTGCAGATTTTCTTCTCGCAGGAAGGTTTTTCCACAGGTCTGAATTACAATTTTCTGTATATAGCCACACCAGTCGTAGGTTTCATAGAATATCTTTTCTCTAAACTTGCATGGAGAAATCACTACCTTCACAGATATCAGAAAATTACAGTGTTCCTCACGTGTATTTTCATTGTTTCTTTTCTGACTACACACATCATGCATATCTGGGCAAATGCATACAAATACGTCCCAATTACGCAGCAGAAATCAATATTTCCTGCTTACTACCCAATGACAGCCAATACCTTCCTCAAGGAACACGGACTTCTGGTATATTCCGGTAATAGTGAGAGCACTCAGATTGAGAGAGTTGTCAGCCAGACATCAGAAAAACTAAAATACCCTCTCAGTTCAATAAAAGTAACCCCTTCTGAAAATCCTTACAACGTGCTCTTGATTACTATTGATGGGTTAAATTTCGAGCACATGACTTCAGAATATATGCCAAATCTGACCGATTTTGCCAAACAGCATGACTCATATATCAAGAACTACCTAGGAAATGATACTGACATTTCCGCAAGTTTCGAGATGATTTACGGAATTCCTGCTCAATACATAAAGACTGTTCAGGCGGAAAAGTATTCTCCTGTAATTATTACCGAAATGTTGCAGCAGGATTATAAAATCACCGGATATATAACCGGCTCTGCAAGCTCAACCGGAAAACAACTGGCTTCTATCAGCGGGGTCAGACCCAAGAATATCAAATCTTATTCAACCGACATTCAAACAATTCAGAATGCTGTAAAGTGGATATCTGCAGACGAATGGGGATATCGTCCACAGTTCACCACCATAAAACTTACATCACCTAGCACACTCTATCTTGACTCTGATGCTCAAATCATATACAGGCCTCAGATAGCCTCAAGAAATATCAATCTGGATTCACTTGATAAAGACAAGGATGACGAGCATCTGCACAACAGATATCTGAACTGTCTGTATCAGACAGACAGATTACTTGGACAGCTGTTCAAAACAGTGGTTGATTCAGGATATGCCAAAAACACGGTAATAATAGTAACCTCCAGTTCTGGTTACAATATCAGCAAGTTCTTTAAAGACAGCAGCAGTAAGTACAGTCGTGAATATCACCATGTTCCGCTTGTCATCAGTTGGCCTGACGCCGTTATTCCGGCCAAAATTTCTGCAATAACATCATCACAGGATATTGCTCCTACCATTGCCCGTGAAATTCTCGGTATCCAGAATGAAGAAGCCGATTACACGACAGGTGCCAACCTGAGAGAAATTCAAAACAGGCCTTGGGTAATTAGTGGCAGCCAGGATGAACTTCACATCATAAGTCCGGATCAGACCACTATCTTTGACAAACACGAAAATACAATAATCTACACGGACAATGATTCAGAAAGAGTACAGCCAAACATGAGTACTCTCATCAAAGCCAGAAAGCTGCTTAACAAATTCTCAAACTAAGGTACTTGAATATACTCTCTTAGACACTATGTAATAGACTGTAGAGAGTATATTTTTTTCACCTTATCCAATACAAAAGGATAAATGCCCATGATTATAGAAGTTAATCAATCAAATATTCAGGAAGAACTTGTTGCAAAATCCGCTGAAAAAACAATCCTTTTTTATGTTTACGATCATAATAATCAGCAGACTCAAGCTGTTACTACAGCTATTGAAAACACCGTTGGCCAACAGAATGAATTTCTGACTTTAGCTAAAGGTAACGCGGCAGATCCTGTAATCCAGTCAATATGCATGCAATTGCAGATATCATCACTGCCAAGTATCTGTGTATTCAAAAACGGGAGACCTGTAGACATTATAAGCAGTGCTGAATTATCAAATCCAGACAGTGCCTCCGCAATTGTTGCCGGACTGATGCCAGCCAAAGAACAGATTTTACTTCATGAAGCAACCAAGTTACTCAGCGAAAATAACGTCAATGGCTCTTTTGCAAAAATCGCAGATGCATTTGCTCTGGCACCAAACGATATCAATATCAGATTTGCATATGTAGAAATTGCCATTAAGGCCAAAAAATTAAGTGAAGCCAGAACAGCACTGGAAGGAGTGGATCCTAACAGCAGATTAGATAAAATCTACACCGATCTTGAAGCCGCACTTACTTTGGCTGAAAAAAATCAACAGAACCCTGAAATTGATATTCTTCAGGAAAAGCTCAAACAAAATCCGAATGATTTGGACAACGTTGAAAAGTTATGTACTGCACTCAGTCAGTCCGGAAAAGCAACAGATGCTCTGGATCTGCTGTTGGGATATTTGAGAAAAGATCTCAACGCTGGAAACCTTAAGCAGGTTTATCTGGACATCATCTCAACCATGAACGGAGATCCTAAGCAGTCAAGATATCGTAGCAAACTGTACACAATCATGTATTAATCCATACTGCAAATCAAAACAGGCAACCTTCACGAAACGGCTGGTTGCCTGTTTGTTTATAAGACTACTGAGCTATGAGCTTGTCGTAAAAGTCACGTTCTTCAACAATTCTTGAAGCCAAAGCCTTAAGTCGAAGAACCGTATTCTTTTCATTGCAGTATCTGAGGGCTTCATTTACACTGTTAATAGCCTGATTCCACTGTCCTTTCGATTCCAGAATATCAGTGTTAATCTGGTACAGTTCACAAGTCTTATTCTGTTTCATGTAGGCTGTTTTCAATAATGAATCCGCTGTAACTGATTTAGCATTGCGACGATATCTCTTCAGAAGATTTTCAGCTTTTGCATAATTTTTTGATTCTATATAAACATTTGCAAGATTGACTATAAAAACTTCCTGTTCACCCTTGCTTTTTATCATTTCTTTAAGAAGAGATTCAGCTTTAGCATATTCACCTTTTGCAACATAAAAATCTGTTAAGGTATCAATGACAAAAAGATTTCTGCCGTAATCAACCTTCAGCTTGTTCAGAGCCTTTTCTGCCGTTGCGTAATCATTAAGCTCCAGAGCCGCAAGAGCCATCATGTACCAGGAACCGTAATCATTCTGAGATTTGGTAAGACGCTGTTTTGCAGCTTCCAGGTTAAACTTTGGGCTTATATTGCTGTACCTGACCTCAACTCTGCTTTTGGCAAATGAAAAATCAATGCTTTCATAATATGGTTTAACCTTATAGAATCTGGCTCGGTTTTCAGCTTCAGCCACACGTTTTGAAGATAACGGGTGGGTAAGAAGCATTTCAAAAGCAGGATTAAAATTTTCACCTCTTACCTGAAGCTTTCTCATCATATCGGCCATTGCATTGGGATTGAACCCCGAATTATAAAGCAGATCTATACCCAGTCTGTCAGCCTCGTATTCGTTCGCCCTGGTATAATTGATATTACTCTGAGCCATTCCTCCAATGGAAGCGGAAACACCGGCCATACCTACGGCAGGGTTTATCACTCCCAATATAAGACTCCCTACTATACCTGCAATCCCCGTGACCATGGCATCCTGTCTGGCTTCCATACTTCTTGCAAGATGTCGCTGAGTGACATGAGTCATTTCATGAGCAAGAACTGATGCCAGCTGACTCTCGTTGTCGGTTGCGACTATCAGTCCGCTGTTAAGCATGATCTTTCCACCAAAAAATGCTGCGGCATTTATGGTGTGATCTTCTACAATTATAGGTTCAAAAGGATATTTGACTCCGTCAGCCCTGGCAGCCATTCTGGACAGAAGAGAAGCAACATACTGTTCCAAAACGGGATCGTATATAACAGGAAGCTGAGACTTTGCAACTGTAACGAACAGTTCCCCCATTTCCTTCTCTTTTTCTACTGTTATGGCTCTTACCCCTGCTGTACCAAAATCCGTTATTCCGGCCACGTCATCTGCACAAACAGACGAACTCATCATACATACGGCAAGAACAGCCATTAAACCGCTTAACTTAAATTTCATTTTCGTATTTATCCACAGGTATCCGAGCTTAGAATTAGACAAGAGAAACTACTTTAAATTCAGTCATTTCATACGTTAATTTAGCCATATTCGGAAGATCCCTGTCATTCCACAATATTCTTCTTTGATTTAAGATAAAACTATCTTAATTTGCATATTTTTAGATATTATTTTCACGTTTTTAATCTTAAATGTGTAGTCATTTACGTACTTTTTTATTATTACTGATTAAATATTGAGTATAATACCTCGCGACACGGTGAATTATTTATAAATTAATCATACCAAACAGGCATCGATAAGAATCTATTTCCCCCTGATTTTAAATGCCTGTATCCTCATTTGTTAATTAAAAATAAGCCACATCGCTCAACTGTTAAAAATTTTTAGGAATAATACCATGATATCGTTTTTTAAAGATTGGTATATGAGAAACCTGTCTAATCCGGCAGCTATAATACTGATACTGCAGTTTATTACCGCATTCGTGATTCTGTACTTTTTCTCAAATGTATTCGGAACACTGGTGGCGGCACTGGTATTGGCATTCATGCTTGAAAGACCTGTAAGTTTTCTTATTAAACACGGAGCCTCAAGACTAGGAGCAACCATTCTGGTAATGCTGTGTTATATCGTATTCTTTATATGTCTGTTTGTAGCCGTAATACCACCAGCTGCCGAACAGCTGACAAGAATTTCCACAAGCATTAGTGAAACTCTTACAGAAATTTCAAATCATGGCGAGAATGCAAACATACAGGAAATTCTCAAAGAAAAGATCGTCATGTCTTCTAAGAATACATCTCCGGAATCAAATGATATTCAACGGAATAATCTGGAAACTGACACATTGGCTCATCAGAACGACCAGGCTTCTTCTGAAACAGAAATATCTGAAAATGCAGAAACCGCACTGACAGTTGAAGAGACCTCCCCTATCATCCAAAATTCAGATATTAACGCCAATAATGGATCTGTAGCTGTAAATGAGCCATCATCAGCACAGGAAGAGAAAAAATCAGGTTATGAACCAAAACGGATGAATGACGAAGACAAACAGGAAAGTACCGCAACAATAAGCTGGCTGTCCGCAAAACTACAGCAACTCACTGACAAGTTGCCTAAAGCCTATAAAGATCTCCTGTCCGATCAGCAGATGAAAGAATACGCCATTTCCTTTATGCGCACAGTCAAGGGATGGGTTACACCATTCATCACCACCAAAATCGCTCCGTTATTCATGGATATGCTGTCCTTCGTTGTGTACTTTATCATAGTACCGATTTTTGCCTTCTACATGCTTAAAGACAAGGATAAATTTCTCTCTCTATCAAAAAAATATCTTTGTTCTCATGAAGAGGTAACATCTTTCTGGGCAGAAATGAATATTCTTATTTCAAAGTACCTGAATGGTAAATGCATTCATGTGATTATCATTTTTCTGGTTAACTGGATCGCTTTCAGTATTTTGGGGCTTAACTATGGTCTGTTACTGGCTATAGGAGTCGGTTTAAGCGTGATTATTCCATATGTTGGTATGATTATTATTACAATACCTATTGTCATTATCGGTCTGATTCAGTTCGGTCTCAGTGGCGATATGGTATGGCTGATTGCAATATATACCATTATTCAGATTCTTGATGGTTATGTGCTGACACCTATGCTGTTCTCAGAAACACTAAATCTGGATCCGTTCTCAATTCTCGTAGCCATAGTTGTTTTTGGCGGTCTGCTTGGTTTCTGGGGGGTTGTTCTTGCAATACCGCTGGCAACATTCGTAAAAACAATATTTACCAAATGGCCGGTTAATCGAAAATATATAGAAAGCAAAAAGCTTGAAGCAAAAAGCATTTCGTAACAAACGACAAAAGCTCCGTCATCACTAATGCCGGAGCTTTCATTACATATGCTGAATACATATACAGAATTCTAATACGCTTCAATTATTCTTAAAAAATATAAATAGAAACAGTATAAAAGAAACTACATCATTTTCAGGTAATCACTAGTCGATTTTTGTTTTACAGACTTAACAATCTGTTCCACGAAAGTCTTGGTAATAACCCTCTTTTTCAGTGACGCGGCAAGAGAATCAATCAGATCAACAGCTTCGATACACTCACCAACATTTCCCAAACGATTGACAATAATATCAGCCAAGTCTTTGGACAAATCAGTGCCTCTGTTATTCTCACGCTGGATTAGAAGCTTAGGAAGGTCAGCAATTGACACCGGATGAATACTTAAGGTAACACCGCTTCCCAATCTTGTTATGAGGTCGTTTTTTTTGAATTTGGCCATTGTCGGGAAAGAGGATGCCACAACGATAAATATACCTTTCTTGTTGGCATGCCACCTGTTGTAAAGATTGAAAATCTCAGCTTCCCAATCATGAATTCCAGCTACCGAATCAATGTTATCCAGACAGATCACATCACAATCTTCTGCTCCCTGTAATATGGATACCGGAGCTGAATCAATATAATTTGCCAAATCCATGGCTATTGTAGAATAGCCATGATCCTGAGCTACTTTTATTGATGCGGTGAGAAGGTGACTCTTTCCACCGTTTTTCGGACCATACAGATATATGAAATGCTGACTTGACTCGAGATCTCCTGAAAGAGCTTCTTTAAGGTAATTATAAGAAATCCGATTAGAATCAGTGACATAGAAAGACTCAAATGTTCCCTCGTATTCACCGTATCCTATTCTTAACGGAATTTGCTTATACTCTCTATCGTAACTCAATCTCGTACAAACCTGTGTTTCACATAAATCAAACAGCGGCATGCAAAAAAACAATGCAAACCGCACGCTGATATGATAATAAACTCATACCTTCATATATTGTATTATTAATGTTGTTAACTTCTATATTTTTTTTCTTCTTTAACGATAAAAATTGCAAAAATTGTTGATTAATCTTCACTTTTAGGTCATTTGTAAAACTTATGTTAATTATTTTGATTAAAAATTAACTAACAAAAATACAGAGCACATCTATATTTAGATATATCATGCTACCACAGTAAACAAAGAATAAGTATCCAATATGATTACAAACTCATCAGGCAGCACGATCTGTCTTAAAATTCAATCAACAGCATGACTAAAGTACACCACCACCGGTTTTGTACTTTTTATTAGGATCCGGATAAGCATTACCACTCTTTCTGCGACCACGTTCTCCTCTCTGAGTTCTGTTATTCAGCTGGATTGGTGAAGAACCGTTTGATTCACCGGTCACCGCTGTCTCAGTATTTTCATTTGATGAAGTTGCTGTATTTACGGAACTTTCTGTTTCTTCATGAGTATTATTATCAGCATTCTGCATTCCCTCACCTGTGGAAGAAGTGCTCTTTGCCTTATTTTCATCAGGGATAACAATAATGTTCTTCACATTAATGTTGAAATAAAAGACCCCCGGTGCATATTCATCTGGTTCAAGAGCCTGAAAAACCGTCATCAGCTTTTCAGGATTGACATTTCTTACAGTAGAAAGAGAATATACAACGTCTCCACCTTTAACATCGACGACTTCAGCATCCTTAAAACCAGCTTTAAGGAAATTCTGCTTGATATCCATCATTACATCAAAGTCTGGTGTGTTTTTAATCAGAACAAGATAGTTTCCGTTAGGAGTCATTCCCAACTTGAGACCGCTTGTATCAGAATAACCGTCAAGATATGCGGAAACATCTCTTTCTGTTCCTCTTTCAGAGCTTATTTCGGTACCTGATGATTTCTTTGTACCTAAACTGGTTTTCAAATCATTGTAGAACTGATCAACCACCTCGCTTGCGGTACCTTCTGCAGTCTGCGAAAAAATTTTCTGGCCTGTAGCAACATCAATGAAATGATATGTTAACTGCAGTTTGCCGTTATTCCCTGTTAGCAAAGAGGCCACGGAAATACCACCTGTATACTTAGCGGAAGCTTTGGAAATCTTGTCGGCATTTCCGGACATTACGTCAGAAATCGTCACGGCCTCCATGTCATCAAGGTCATTCAATGGAAGAATGGCGTTTACTTTTTCCAGTCTTCCTCTGGCAATCAGAGCATCAACGAATCCGTCTCTCTCGCCGGAAACAACAATTCTGGCTTCCGTTTTGGTATCGACAGCACCTTCACCATCGACATAGTCAACCATGGTTCCTCTTGTTAACCATACAAGGAGAGGTTCTTTCAGGCCTGACCATACTGTTATTTTTCCACTGCTGATAAGATTTCTTACCGCAGAATCTGAAAAAGAAACTTCAAGAAGTCCGTCATCAGTAATAGTTTCATTGGATATAATACTGTCCACATTCACTTTTATGGCTGAAGGATCCGTACTTCCGTTACTGAGCGCGCTTATCATCTGATTGAATGCTTCACTGTGAGCCGAATCGAAATCCCCATCGAAAGGAACTCTGTATGTATACCCATTACCGGCAGCCAGACCGTAATTAAAAACTGAAGTACAAGCCAAAGTGACCAAAACCTTTAAAATACCACTGGACAAACTTTTGTTAAAAATCATATCTGTAATTCTTCCCAAAATATATTACCGTCTTCCTGTATTCCGGCAATTAATCTAATCTATGTTTTCTGAACCGCATTCCTATAGTCACAAAACGTCGACAGTAAATAAAACCATCCTTACAAGTATAAGAAAGACATGAATGTCAACAGTTCGATAGGCTCAGAATAATCCAACACATGCATATCATACACTCTATCCTGAATTCATAAATCAAAGAGGATGTAATGATTGATAAAACTTTGCGGTTAACCAAAATAAACAGTAAGAATAAGTATACACTTAAAACAGTAAAATGGCCTGTCTTGTTTAAACTGTTAAACAAATTGCCCATGCATATTTACAGATCTGTTGAGCTCAAGACATACAGGCATTCACAGCTGGCTAAAAAATATTTACCTTAAGCATTATTAAAAGTATGAAAAATGCATAAAAATTTGTTAGAATGTTCACAATTTATTTCGTTTAACACATGAGGCTTATCCAACAATGGACAATCAGAAATTAAGCTACAAAGATGCTGGCGTTGATATTGATGCAGGCAATGCTCTTGTTGATAACATCAAGAGTGTAGTTAAGAAAACCACCAGACCAGAAGTTATGGGTGGATTAGGCGGTTTCGGTGCTCTCTGCCGTATCCCAGCCAATTACAAGAAACCAATTCTCGTTTCAGGTACTGACGGTGTTGGCACCAAATTACGTCTGGCTATTGATTTCAAGAAGCATGACACCGTGGGTATTGACCTGGTTGCCATGAGTGTAAACGACCTTGTTGTTCAGGGTGCAGAACCTTTATTCTTCCTGGACTACTACGCAACCGGCAAATTAAACGTTGAAGATGCCACCAAGGTAGTTACCGGTATCGGTAAGGGATGCGAACTTGCAGGATGTTCATTAATCGGTGGTGAAACCGCAGAAATGCCTGGTATGTACCACGTACCTGATTACGACCTTGCAGGCTTTGCAGTGGGTGTTGTTGAAGAAGACGAAATAATTGACGGTTCTAAAGTAAAACCTGGTGACGCCATTGTTGCCATTGCTTCTTCAGGTCCGCATTCAAACGGTTACTCACTCGTAAGAAAGGTTCTCGAAGTATCTAAGGCTGATCCTGATCAGAAGATGTCTGACGGTCGTACTTTAATCGACACACTTCTCACTCCAACCCGTATCTATGTTAAGCCTATCCTTAACTTAATGAAGAGCTGCAAGATTCACGCTCTCGCTCATATTACCGGTGGCGGATTCTGGGAAAACATCCCTAGAGTACTTCCTGCAAACACCAAGGCTGTTTGCCGTGAAGACAGCTGGGAATGGCCGGAAGTATTCAAGTGGTTACAGAAAAACGGCAACATCGATACTCACGAAATGTATCGTACCTTCAACTGCGGTGTAGGCATGATTGTTGCTCTTGATAAGGCTGACGCTGAAAAGGCTGTTGAAATCTTAAATGCCAATGGCGAAAAGGCTTGGGTTATCGGCTCAATTGAAAATGCTGCCGATAATGAAGAACAGGTTGAAATTATCTAATATCCTGTTAATCAGATAGACCAAAAAACGGAACTTACAGTTCCGTTTTTTATTTTCTGTTAAATAAACAAATCTGTCGTCATATTGAAAGCGGGAGACTATAAACCAGCCTCCTTCATTTTACATTCAATAGCCTGAATCAGAATATGGATAATCTTAATATGAATCTCCTGAATTCTATCGGCGTAACCAAAATGAGGAACACGGATTTCAACATCAGCCATTCCGGCCAGTTTTCCTCCATCCTTTCCTGTAAGGACAACTGTTTTAATTCCCTTGGATTTTGCAGTTTCCACAGCTCTGATAATATTCTTGGAATTACCGCTTGTGGAAATACCTAAAAATACATCACCTTTGCGTCCAACGCCTTCAAGATATCTTGAAAAAACAAATTCATATCCAAAATCATTGGAAACACATGATAAATGACTCGGATCCGAAATTGCTATCGCACCGTATGCCGGACGGTTTTCACGATACCTTCCGGTTAGCTCTTCAGCAAAATGCATGGCATCACAATGACTTCCGCCATTACCTGCCGAAAGAATCTTTCCATCATTTTTCAGAGAATCAGCCATAATCTCAGCTGCAGCTTCAATTGCGGCGATGTTGTTATCATCTGAAAGAAATTTGTTCAGAACATCTGCAGCTTCCATAAGAGAAGCTTTTATATCATAACCGTTCATTGTCATCCTCAATATAAATACAACCGGCATGGACCGATTTAGAAACTATTTATAATTATCTACCGCCACATTTATACTTCTGACGGATACCTGTTTAACGTTTGCAGAGAAACTATTTCTTTCTTCTGCTTACCTGAGCCTGCTGAACTCGTTTATAAACATCGTACAGCTTGCTTCTTTTATCAAGCTCTTCAATAATAATATCAGACTTGGCTTCCTGATACTGCATATATTTGGCATCACCGAAGAAATTGGTACGAAGCGCAACCATGCAGTCAGCCTGAGACAGTTTACCTTTGAAAGCAGGAACTTCAATCTTTTTCAGTTTCATCTGATAAATAAAATCATCTCCCTCTTCATCAACTGACGGAAAAATCACAGGTATTTTTCTATCACCTAAAACAGCTACTCTGCTTACGTGCTGAGAGCTCCCTGATGTCTGAGATTTTGATGAATTAAACTCAAACTCGCCCTGACCACCGGTCATGGCCAGAAAAACCTCGGCAAGAATTTCAGCATCGAGCAGCGCGCCGTGAGATGTACGGGCGGAAGCATCAACATTTAGTTTTGAACACAGAGCATCCAGACTTATTCTCTGCCCGGGATATTTTTTTCTGGCTATATCGAGAGTATCAGTAACAGTACAGATGTTCTCTACTTTTATATTGTTGTTATTCAGTCTGAATTCATTGTCAATAAAACCCACGTCGAATTTTGCGTTATGAATTATCAGTTCTGATCCGGCAATAAAATCATAGAATTCCTGAAAAACTTCATGGAATCTCGGCTGAGTTGCCAGAAATTCATCAGAAATCTTATGAACCTTATACGCCTCTTCATCGACTGGTCTGTCAGGATTAATGTAGAGCTGTAATTTTTTTCCTGTAATTTTTCTTCCAATCATCTCTACACAGCCGATTTCAATAATACGATGATCACCGGGGGTTCCGTCATCGCATTTACCGGTGGTTTCTGTATCCAGCACCACCTTTCTTTGATTTTTTTCAGTATAAACTTCAGCCATTCACATTTTCCGCAAATTCAAATTACCACGAAGATTTAAGGCTAAAAAAGCTAAAAAAAGCAATTCAAATCACCCCTGTTGGTAATTTTTCTCTGTATATAAACTTAAATAAATTCTTTATTTGAAATACCTATTCTATCCAACTTTCCGTTTTATTCAAAGATTAAATTTAAGAATATTGCACTTGGTTAAACTATTTTTTGAACTGTATATCCATATAGGAATATTATTTATAGTATTTTTTAATTTTATACATATCCTTACATTTTAATTATATTTTTATATATACAAATCAATCTTAATCTATATTATATATATTCAGCTAAAATACTCTATTTTATTCAGACTTATTTCACTTTTTTCAGACATAAATTTAAATTATGAAAACACAAAATTTTCATCTCAAATTTTTAATCAGCAGATAATTTCTAAAAATATTTATTTTATATATTAAGCGCCATCAGCATATAAAGAATTTTGAGTTTTTACCATTTTGTGATATAATTTAAGAATACGTTGTTAATTTTTTTATAAAAAACGCATGGAAAACGTTAACACAAACCAGGAAACAAATAACAATAATTTAAAAGAAGTAACCATCTATACCGACGGTTCCTGTTTGGGAAATCCCGGAAAAGGAGGCTACTGCGCCATCCTTTTTTACAAGGAACATAAAAAGGTTCTTTCTGCAGGATATAAACTTACCACAAACAACAGAATGGAACTGCTTGCTGTAATTACAGCCCTTAACGCATTAAAAATGCCTTGCAGGGTAAACCTGTTTTCCGACAGTAAATATGTAATTGACGGCATAACCAAATGGATTGCTTCATGGAAAAAAAGAAACTGGAAGAACGTACAGAATGTTGATTTATGGAAGCAGTTATCCGAAATCACATCGAAGCACATGATAACATGGAACTGGGTGAAAGGACACGACAATGACATCTACAACAATGAATGTGATGAATTTGCCAGGAAGGCAGCACAGGGAGAAAATCTCCTGCAGGACGAAGGTTACAGAAATACTGTATAAAATCCTTCAGACTGTTACTGTATCCTTTATACTTGCTGGCTGCGTTACCAACAATCACAATCCTGAAGAGGCATTCC
The DNA here is from genome assembly GCF_000701925.1 of Ruminobacter sp. RM87. Lineage (NCBI taxonomy): Bacteria > Pseudomonadati > Pseudomonadota > Gammaproteobacteria > Aeromonadales > Succinivibrionaceae > Ruminobacter > Ruminobacter sp. RM87. The sequence goes on from NZ_JNKD01000006.1 coordinate 64,797, forward strand.
TTATTTCTCCTGAAAATGAGGCTGTCTCATCTGATCTCTGTCAGAGTCCATCCGAAGTTGAAATGAGTACAATCAATAACTATGCGGAAGAACTCATTCACAGTTATAACGTCCACTACAAGAATGAAGAGGATGCCCTCAAGGATGCCGGTAATACCAGTAGCCTGTGGGAATACGCCGTGTTCGACATGGGACTCGTGAATCCCAAGCATAAATACATAACCCAGCAGATCAATCAGGTTAAGAAAAAACAGAAATATTTCGAAAAACAGCTTGCCAACGGCCATCTGTACCTTTATCACATTGTTAATGAACTTAAAAGCAGGGATATGCCTCTTGAACTTGCGGTTATCCCGATTATCGAAAGTAACTTTAACCCATACGCTGTTTCTCCTGCCGGTGCAAAAGGCATCTGGCAGTTTGTTCCTATCACGGCAAGAAACTTCAAGTTAAGAGTTGATTCCACCTATGACATGCGCAGGGATGTTATTGCATCAACAGATGCCGCTCTGACTTATTTCAATTACCTTTATAAGATTTTCAATGACTGGAATCTTGCCATTGCCGCCTATAATTTAGGGGAAGGTACAGTATTAAAAGCCATAAAAATCAATAAGAGTAAAAACAGACCTACTGATTTATGGAGTCTTCCTCTGCCAAGATCCGGAGTTAATTACGTTGAAAAGCTTCATGCCTACACAGATCTTCTGCGTAATGCCAAGCACAACAATCTGAAATTTCCTGACATGCCATACAGACCGGTATTCAAGAAAACCCCTATCGCAGCCGGTACTACTTTAAAATCTCTGTCAGAAAAAACCGGAATTTCGATCGAAAGATTAAAAAAACTCAATCCAGGATTCTTGAATGAAAACAAACCTACCACTATGGTTAATTATGCGCTTCTGCCTATAAACAACATGGATTTACCTGAAAACTATTCTTTACAGAAAGTGACAAATCCACCAAAAGAATCATACAGAAAACACGCTATTGCCGCTAACATTAAGGCAGAGCAGAAGGCTTACGAACAGATGATGGCAAAAGCTGAGGAAGAACTTAGTAATGCGTCATCAATGAGTTGCAAAGACCAGTCTAACGCTTTGGTTCAGACTGCCATGAATAACAGAATACAGAAAGACAAACTGCCTAATTCTGATAAAACTCCTTCCATCCCTAAGGCAACAACAAATCGCATCAGTACTGCAAAAACGACCAAGAAAAGCAATACTAAAGTTGCCGCTGAAGGAACCAGAAAGAAACAGAAAACCGAGCTGGCTTCTGGCAAAAATTCCAAATCAACTGCCAGGACAGCGAACAAAGCCAACGGAAAGTCTACCACTGCAAAGGCATCAACAGCAAAAAAGAATACGACTAAAGTGACTTCAGCTGCCACCACAAAGAATTCAGCCTCTGCCAAAGTGACTACAGCAAAGTCATCTGCAGAAAAAAACAAAGCTTCGGCGAGCAGTAAAAAACAGGGAAATACAACTGCAGCGGCCAAGACCAAAAATGTGACCCTTAAAGGGAAAACCAATGATATTGCAAAGAGCAATGTTAAGTCAGGCTCAAAGAAATAAGTTTACATTTGTCTGAACAGACAACAGGCAGAATCGTTGCATCAGCATTTGAAGAACAAAAAAGCTTCCATAATCATATTATGGAAGCTTTTAAACTTTTCAAAAAACAGCTTACTTCTGCTCAAGTTCCTCAAGAATCTTCAGCAGTTCATCCTCATACATTATCTGAATTCCAAGTTTTGTAGCCTTATCCAGTTTTGAACCGGCAGCCTCTCCGGCTATAACCAAATGGGTTTTTGCTGAAACAGAACCTGAAACTGTTGCTCCGTAATTCTGCAAAACAGCCTTGAGCTCATCTCGCTTCATACTTGAAAGAGTACCTGTCAGAACGATAGTTTTCAGGTTAAACGGATTGTCTTTTATCTTTTCCAAATCAGCATCATCGGGCTTCACCCTCTGAGGTATCACTCCAGATCCGCCAAGAAGCTGTGACTTCAAAAGATCATCAATAATAATCTGATTGTGCTTTTCCCTGAAAAAATTAACTATGTGTCTCGCGCTTACTTCCCCTATATCCTTGATGGCAAGAAGTCTGTCAACATCAGCAGCCATGAGTTCATAAATGTTTTCAAACTCTCTTGCTAATGACATAGCCGTATTTTCACCCACCTCACGAATACCAAGGGCGTAGATAAAACGATTGAGAGGTCTGGTTCTGCTGGCTTCAATGCTTGCCATAATTTTGACGGCAACTTTTTCTCCAATGATTTTACTCTTCTTGGATCTTTTAGACCTGGATTCTCCGATACCATCTGAATCAGGAGCCTCTTTGGCAACGGAATTTGAGACCGCATCCTTATTGATGGAATCAAACATATCAAACATGCCGGTATCATCTGGTGGTGTATCATCACCTTTGCTTCCGCGAGGACTGTTCTTCCGAGTATCTTCAGAATCATCTCCATCAGTCTCTGTATTAACCTGAAGGTCATCATCTGTTTTCTGACAGACATTTTTTATATCTTCTACGGAAAGATGATATAAATCATGAACAGCATTCACCAGTCCGGAATCTATCATTGCCTCAATATTTTTATCGCCAAGTCCTCTTATATCCATTGCCTTGTTGGAAACAAAATGACAGATTGATTCTTTTAACTGGGCTTTGCATGAAAGTCCGCCGGTGCAGCGAATAACCGCTTCATCAGGCATTCTTTCCAGTGCACTGCCGCAAATCGGACATACTGAAGGAAATTCAATATCAATCTCTTTTCCGGTTCTGGCTTCAGTTACGACTCTCATTACCTGAGGGATTACGTCACCAGCTCTTCTGATGACCACACGATCGTAAATCTTCACCCCCAGTCTTTCAATTTCATCGAAATTATGCAAAGTTGCATTGCTCACGGTTACACCTGCCACCTGTACTGGTTCAAGTCTTGCAACCGGTGTTATCGCACCTGTTCTCCCCACCTGAAAATCAACTGCATTAAGAGTAGTGATCTGTTCCTGAGCAGGAAACTTATGTGCTATGGCAAATCTTGGAGCTCTGGAAACAAAGCCCAGTACATCCCAAAGCTTAGTACTGTTAACCTTGTAAACAATTCCGTCTATATCATAATCCAGACTCATACGTCTGTTGTGCATATCTGAAAAATAATCGCGCAAAAAAGCCAGCCCCCTGCCGAATTTAATTTCCTTATTCACAGGAAGCCCCAGAGAAGCCACATACATCAGACGATCATAATGATTATCAGGGAGATCCGCCCCCTCACACTCTGTTACAAAATACGCATTAAATGTCAGTTTGCGTTTTGCTGTTTCTGCAGGATCCAGCTGACGCAGTGCCCCTGCGGCAGCATTTCGGGGATTTGCATAGAGCTTTGCATTTATGCCGTCTCTTTTTCTGAAAAATTCATTGGCTGCCTCAAAATCCCTGTGAAGCATAAATACTTCGCCACGCACTTCAAGATAAGAAGGAATCTTGTCACCTTTCAAAGAAAGAGGAATGTTTTTAATGGTTTTAGCCTGAGCAGTTACATTTTCTCCGATACGACCATTTCCTCTGGTAGCCGCTGTTACGAGAACTCCGTTCTTATATATGAGACTGAGAGCCAGACCGTCAAGCTTTGGTTCTGCACAGAATTCAATCTCCTGCTCAGCCTTTGACAGACCATTAGCCACCTTTTCAACAAAGACACTCAGTTCTTCATCATTAAAAACATTATCCAAAGACAGCATTGGAATTTTATGCTCAAACTTTTCCAAATCGGCTTTACCGCTTCCGCCGACTCTGTGAGTCGGGGAGTCTGGAAGAACTGAGTCTGGATAAGCCTTTTCCAATTCTTTGAGTCGTCTGTACAGTCTGTCGTATTCTGCATCGGGAACTGACGGATTATCCTGATTGTAATATTCATCAGCATATCTGTTAAGAAGGGGAACCAACTCCTTCATCTCATGCAAATCTTCAGTACGTGTTGTCATAGCAGTCTTTGATCCGTATTAATAAGAAAAAATATGGCAGTTATCTGCCATATTTTTAATGAAATGAATTACTAAGGACAGATACTACTTCAATCTGTCATATGCAGCCAGCACTTCTCTATGATGAAGTACAAATGACTCACCTATGGCTCTCTTGTTATTATCGATCATTTCACCATCAATCTGGTGTGCGAAACGATAGGCAAAAGAAGCCATCTGCAGGTAGGCATCTTCAGCAAATCCTCTTTCAGGAAGAGGCATAAACAGACAGAGTACCTCATAACTGACTGATTCCTGATAACTCTTGGCAAAACCGTATGGATCCTTACCGCCACACACACGGAAAACCTCATTATTAGGATTATTCTTGTCAAAAAAATAATAAATGTCATGTTCTCCCAGAACAAGGCCACAGTTCTCACAAATCTTAACGGCTGTAGTAGCACTGATAGGCTGCCCGTCCTTTCTGCGCACATTTATCTGATACACAGACAACGGTTCCATATCATTTTCCGCATTCTTACCGTCCTTCTTACTGCCGGTAAACAAACCGCAAAACTTCTTCCACCAACTTGAAACTACGGAATTATTATCTGACATATCATTATCAACCTCTTGTTTTGTATCTGACTCAGCTTTCTGGTCAGCCGGTGAATCAACAGCTTCCATGCTATTGATATTCTGCTGTTCGTTTTCAAAAGAATCTTCTTTCTGATTCATGTCCGCATCATCTTTTGAAAGTACCACATCCTCAGCATTATCAATAAATTCCTTGTTATCAACATTGATAACATCTTTATCAATAATCTTTACGGAGCCCTGAACCTGCCCCATGTCATTTGATGTTGGAGTCTTGGCTTTTGCATTACTTTCAGCCATTCTGTCACGTACCAACGGACGTCTGTCTACTCTGCCCATTACGAAACCGTGAACAATAAAAGCAACTATAGCCAGCGCTCCCAATATAATGACTAAAACCTGCAAATCCATGGAAATCCCATCCTAAATACTACAAACAGACAATCGAAACATGACTGGGTAATTATAAATAAAAAATGCTCGATCTGCTCAAAAATCCCAAAACACTCTCATCATTTTAGACAAAATAGTTACAATATAGCTTTTTTTTGCCTATTTTTATTCATTACATCACTATTTATCCGTTTCCAGAATTAAACCAGCAGAATTTCTGCTCAAAACTGAATCATAAACACTGCCCAGGCATTCTTACATTTACGGGTATATGGTATCACGTTTAAGGATGCTAATCTAAATATTATCAGTGAGCAAGACAACAAAATTACAAACTGTTCTCCATACTGTATTCAACATATTTCATTAATTGATGAAGGCAGTTCTTCTATGAAGAAAAGCAACATTAAAATTTATCATGCTTTCATCATCCCATGAAAACGCATTTTTACGTAGTTTACAACATTTTTACTTATTTAAAACAGTTAATCTTGCAACTAATCAAATCCTTCAGCCACGAAAGTAGCTGCAATCAAAAATCATGTCATCAATACCTGCAAATATTTTATATGAGTTCTCATAAAATAATGCGGTATAATGCCTGATATTTAAAGAACGGATTCACTCCTATTCGAGACCTAAATCAATGAGAGAACAGTCTAATCAGAATTCTTTTATCCTTGGATTCAAATATTTTATTAAGGGATTCAGTCTGAGTACCGGGAAAGGAATGAAAAGGTATACTTTTCTACCTATAGTCATCAACACCATTCTCATGATCATAGGGTACTACTTCATCTTTAAGTATTCTTTTGATTATACCGGCCACCTCATCAGTTCCATCACACCAGACTGGCTTCACTGGATTCGTTTTATTCTATATCCGGTGATTTTTGTAGCAGTGATTCTGTTGTCTTTTTTTATGTTCACTACAATAACACTGGTAATAGGTGCCCCTTTTTACAGTATTCTTGCCGAAAAAACGGAAAGTATCCTGCTGAACATCCCCACTCCGGACATTCCCATTAGTCAGACATTAAAGGAAACTCCTGCAATGATATGGCGTGAACTGGCAAAGTTTGTCTATAGAATACCTATTATGCTGCTTAATCTGGTTATGCTTTTTGTTCCCGTTATAGGCCAGATAGTCATCGCGGTTACAGGTGGGTGGTGTTATGCTCTGGACTTTACAAGCTATGGTTTTGAAAACAATCATATACCGCTGAAAGCTACGTATCCAGCCCTGAAAAGATACCGAAAAACATGTCTAATTTTTGGAATCTGCGTGTGGTTATCTCTGCTCATACCTTTTTTGAATCTGTTTATCATTCCTGCCGCAGTATGTGGAGGCACTGCTCTATGGGTTGATATACTGAGACCGAACTTTGCAGAAAAAATAAAAAACAATAATGTGGCTCACAACACTGATTCACATTAAATTAAGTAAAAAGCTCCTGATAGAACATCAGGAGCCTGAATTTTCCGGTTAGTCTTCCGAATTTTCAAGGTGCCTTATTACGGCATTCAGTTCATTATCAGAAAATCCCAACGCCTCCGCCACAATCAGAAGTCTGCTGTAGGTTTCTCCTGCCGGAGGGCGTCTATCTTCTCTTACTCCGCCAATCAACAGACACAGGCAGCCGATTCTGACGTTATTGTAACGCTGAATATCACTTTCAAAAGATTTTGAAAGAAAACCGCAAACAATACCTATCTCAGATTCAGGAACCTTATCCAGCTCAAAACCATGAACAAAATCACCATAAAAGTCAGATGTTACGTCTCCTACTTCAGAAATCACCGTATTTGCGTACTCTTTCTGTCTTGAGGTCATTTCCCCGTCTGCAGCAGCTATCCAGCCAATCAGAGTCATTAATGATCTGGTGTATTCATGTTTTGCCGAACGACCAGTATCCATTCTGCTTATCAGAAGATCCAGTTCATCCTTTTCCAGTCCGAAGGAGGCGGCAATTCCATAAAGTTTTTCACGGGAAAAGACAGTAATTCTATCAGCCAGAAGAACCGTAATCAGAAGACTCAATACCTTGAGATAATTATCAATCTCCGTTCCATAGGCATTTTTCAGTGTTTTAATATCCCTGTCAGTTTTATACCCTTTCCTGACACCTTCCTTGAATCCATGAATCAGCAGTGTCATGCTGTTTGAATCCATATAGCTGTTAATAATATTTCTTATACAGGTAACGACCTGTTCGGAAACACCGCCTTGTTCATCGCAGGATACAAAACCGGCCAATCTCAGGACGGAATAATCACATTCCAGAATTTTTGTCTTATCCATGGAGTTCATTCTGCTTCGACCTCTATTTCAGTGACTGAAGTAAATCAGGTGGCAACCTGTCATCGAGAGAATCAATCTGATAAATATCAGGAAGATAATACACCTGACCGTTTTCACCGATGTACGACGTCCAGTATGCAAGGTAAATAGGAACCTTTCTGCTCAATTTAAGCCATGTTGTTTTGGCAGACTCGATAATTTTATCGACTCTTTCAGGCTTAAGATCGTCTTTTAACAGATACTTTGCCAGTTCATCTGATTTCTGAACTCTTACACATCCTGAACTGTACATTCTGGATGCTCCTCTAAACTTTCCAGGACTGTTTGTGGAGTGAAGATAAATACTGTCACTGTTCGGAAAATTAAATTTGTACAACCCCATGGCATTACCGGTACCTGGCTTCTGAACTATTCTGAATTTCTTGATTCCTGAAGGAGTTAAATCTTCAGCCGTAAGTGTGTTCGGGTCTATCTCATAACCTGAGTAATACATTGTCAGCCCTTTTTTTGTCAGATATTCCCTATCCTTACGTAATTTAGGCAAATAATCTTTTTCTGAAATGGTACTTGGGGCCGTCCATGTAGGATTCAGAACGACATTGTCAATAAGACTTTTAAGTCTTGGGGTCTGACGATCAAATCTGCCGACAACAACCTTGCTTTCCAGAACACTCTTATTTGAGTAATAAACGTTAAGCTCCATCTTTGGTATGTTAACAAAGACGTACTCAGGGGATCTGTACAATTCCCTATCACTCATACGTATTATTGTTCGGGCAATACTGACTGCTTTGGATTCATGTGTTTTAAATATCAGATCGTACGACAGCTTACCTACTATACCATCAGCCTTGAGCCCTTTGTCTTCCTGAAATTTCTTCACAGCCTCTGTCAATTCAAAATCAAAATCACCATTAATAGGGCTGTACACATCAAGATACCCCAGTTTCTGAAGAGCGATTTTCAGTGCATCCACCTCTTTTCCTGAACTGCCTTCCTTCAGCATTCTGAAAGGATACGGAGCCACCTCTGATGCTGTGCTTCTTAACTGTTCAATCATCTCATGACGATACGAAAGATAGTTCGGTATCTCAGGTCTAAGATTTCTCAAAATATGTTCAAGTGAACCGTTTCTGATACTTTCCTCATAAAAATCGACTTCTTTAGTAGTGAACTGCTGTTCATGCTTTCTGAAGTGAAAATTCTGAATATCCTCCCAGCTCATTGAACGGATACTGTTTCTGAAATTTCTAACCATTAGATAACTAATGGCCAGTTCTGTTCCGTAGTCAGGTGTTCCCACACTCTGTCTCATGCGCATATACTGACGATAGTAACTCTTGTCAAAATTGGCGACAGCCAGTTCCAGTAACTGAAAGTGTATTTCTTTTTGAAGATTTGTTGACGGCAGCGTCACTTCATTAGCACTGGCGCCTGTTACACTGATAAGAAACACACATGCAACCAAAAAGATGAATTTAATTCTGTTCATTATTTTAACTGTTAACATTCTGTATCTACCGCTTTCACTGAGGCGGTTTTTATAAGAATATCCGACGAGATTATTTAAAAATCCGCAACTAATACGTACACGCAACGTTATATTATATCAGAGGATAAAAACTTAACCTAATTTTTAGCTGTTTTTGTGGCCTTGCCCCCCCAAATTAACAACGTGCATTCTACAATACGTGCCTTTCACGTTCTCATTATCTGAATCCTTAATTTAAAACATGATTTTTGTTAAATTATTCTGATATTTTTCCATTCAGATTAGCGTAAAGATTTATAATCTGACTATTAGCTTTAACAAGACTTTTTTCATTATTGAAATGAAATGTCTATCACCATCTTTTAAACCCCTTTCTTTAGTCATATAATGACAGCCTACTCGCTATAGAGTCAGAAAGAATCAATAGAGGTGCTACTGTGCAAGAAGGATTTGTTATAACTGAAGGTGTTGCTTGTGCACCAGCTGTTATTTTCAAAAATGACCCGCCGATGGTCAATATAGTGCATATAGCACCAGAAGACGTAGAAAAAGAAATCGAACTTTACCATACCACACTTGAACGTACCCATCGTCTTTTTCTGGATGAAAAAAACAATGTTCAGTCCGTTATGGCAAAAGAATTTCTTGATGTAGCAATTCTGTATCTGACAGACAATTATGTAAAAAAACTTATTGAGGATCGCATACGCAACGAGCTGTGCAACGCTGAATCAGCAGTGATGCGCTGTTATCACGACTATATCAATGAACTGATTAGTCTTAACGATCCTTTCGTCATGCACAACGAGTTCGAGATTCATAATCTGGCTGAAACACTTATTCTTGAGTTAAGAAAAAAGAAGGTGGTTCTTCCCGAAATCAGCGAAGATTCCATTCTGGTATGCAATAACATAACACCTGCTCAGTTTCTTACCATGAATACCAGTCATATCAAGGGGATTCTTCTGGAAGACGGAAATACCCAGAGTCATCTTGCCATAGTCCTTAGAAGCACCAAAATACCGGCCATATTCAACGTATCGAATGCAACAAAACTTATTGCACCAGGAACCAACGTACTGGTAGATGCTTATGCCAACAGAGTTTATCTGGATCCTTTGGATGAACTGATATGGCAGGCCAACAAAAACGCGCAGAAGTACCATAAGACTGACAGCAGCAGAGTGGATGTAATCAAACCACTCATGGCTCAGTACAAAACCTCATCTGACGGGGAACGAATGCGCATACTCGCCAACATCAATTCCGTTTCAGAGATTAATAAACTCACCTGTCTGCCAAGTTCAGGCATCGGTTTATTCAGAACAGAATTTCTGTTTATGAACTGCAGTCAGGAACCGGATGAAGAACAGCAGTACCTTGTTTATAAAAAAATCATGGACATGCTGCCAAGCAACTACGAAATCACATTCAGAACATTTGATTTTAACGCAGATAAGCTTCCTCTGTACATGAGCATGTCATCAGCTTTCAACGTTGATACAAATCAGCATCACCGAAACACACTGGTAAAACAGCTCAGGGCAATCCTGCGAGCCTCAGCTCAGAGACAGATTCGAATCATGTTTCCTATGGTGGCCGGATATGAAGAAACCATGGAACTTATTGATCTCTTCAACACCGTAAAACAGAACCTTACCGCTCAGGGATATGATACAGGAAGAATTAAAACAGGAATCATGATCGAAACTCCTGCTGGAGCCCTGATGTCTGACGCTCTTGCCCCTCTGGTGGATTTTTTCTCCATAGGAACCAATGATCTGACTCAGTATACGGAAGCATGCAGCAGAGAAGCGGCAACACACAGAAACGATGAATTAACACCTGCCGTACTGAAACTTATATATCTTACTGTTCAGAATGCACGAAAACACCGCATTCCCGTGTGCATATGCGGAGAACTTGTTCACAACCTCAATTATCTCGCTTTATTCATCAGCATCGGGTTAAGGGACTTTAGTGTGGCTCCGTTCTACCTCAACAAACTTCTGGAAAAAATTCATGAACTTGAAGTAAGAATTGATCTCAATCTTGCTACCAAAATCAATGCAGTTCGCACAAAACAGGAAATTATAGAACTCAATAAAAGCCTCATTGTCCAGAATTTCGGACACTCCGGAATGATTGACTGACAATTTTTCCTGACTGATACCTTTTCAGTACGCACTAAAGCTGAAACATTTTGTGATTAATTCACAAAGTCAGAGAATTAATTTAAGTAAATATTTACCTTAAAAAATGTTATGATATTATCAGCGCTTGACATGTTTAAAGTATTAATGTTTTCACTTTACGACCTTCTATAAGGATTATATATAATGTGGTTTAATTTCAAATTATCCAAAGAAGACGAAAACGATGCTGATTTAACCTTACTGGCACCAATATCAGGTACTGCAATTCCCATTGAAGATGTGCCTGATGTGGTCTTTTCTGAAAAGATTGTTGGAGACGGTATTGCCATCAAACCTACAAGCAATAAGGTTGTTGCTCCGTGTGACTGTGTTGTTGAATCAATTTTTAAAACCAAACATGCACTGATACTGAAGACAATTCCGTATGACCTTCTCCTGTTTATTCATATAGGTATTGATACCGTAGATCTTGGCAGCAATGAAATCTTCTCACCTGTCGTAAAGGAAGGTGACATCATAAAAGCAGGTGAATCAATTATGGATTTCAATCTGGAACTGTTGCAAAAGCGACTCAAATCCACTATTTCACCTATTCTCATTTCTGCGAACTCATTACCTAATCTGATTTCATTAGAAAAAATGACAGAAAGGTGCACACACGGAAGCACACCAATCATGAAGATTCGCATTAAAAATAATAATGAAAACGCCAAAGAGGATCAGCCTCAGCGTTAGAAAGAATACGTAAACTGTAAAAGGCATGATATTTAATAGTAAGCGTGTACGCAACAAGGGTTATTCATTTTTCAAAAACAACGCTTTAAGATGTCACCGTATTTTACGGAGATAATCTTATGACTAAAACACATCCAAGGCATCAGCTGTGGCTGAATCAGTATTATGAACAGCAGAGCAGCGGTCTGAGCACCACTCGGTGGACTTCAGAACAGGGAATATCGTATAAGACTTATTTGAAAAGAATCAGCAGATTGAGAGAACTCGGTCTTATCAGTGGTGGTTCCGGTAAATGTAAAGAGCCGTCAGCTGATGATACCACTGAAAGCAGTTCATTTTTCATGATTGAAGT
>NZ_JNKD01000007.1:0-76804 GCF_000701925.1 Ruminobacter sp. RM87
AAGATAGTGCTGTTGAACCACCTGTTCCCATTCCGAACACAGAAGTGAAAAGCAGTTACGTCGATGGTAGTGTAGCATTCGCTATGTGAGAGTAGATCATCGCCAGGTATTTATTGAAGAAGGGAGCTGATAGCTCCCTTTTTTCGTTTATGTTTTTTACCGCCTGATTCAATATTCTGACAATCTATTGTTTACCGGAGAGCTGTTTAAGCATAGAATCTTCTCTGTCTTTATATTCATTAATATATTATTGAGGATTAAAATGAAAGCTTATGCAATTCTTGGATGGATTGGTTTTATCATTACCTGTATTCTTTTTGTTGTCGGTGTAATTATGTCAGGCAAGTTTCTTGGCGCAAGCCTGCTTCTGATTCTTGCTCCTGTAATATGTTATTTTGCAAATAAATACAGATTCTACTGGATTTCAATCGTGCTGGCTCTGTTCCTGGGCGGTTTCTGGAAAACCCTGTCTCAATTACTTCACAATCTGTTCTAAGCGAACGGAGAGGCTTTGGAATTCGTTTCCCCGAGTTTGGGGAATACAAGTATAAAAAATCCTGACTGTGAATATAACCTAATTCTGCAGTCAGGATTTTGAGTTTCATTCGTGTTCTGTTAAAGTTTCTTGCAGCGGAATCTGCATATGCGGTCTCCGTTGGCCCAGCAGTTTATTTCCGTCACCTCGTATCTTTCTCCAGTGTACTGTTCCAGAATTCCTTCAAGAAATCCTTCATCATAGTCGCATATCATTTCGTTGGTAGGAGGCAGACCGCTGCAGTCCAGATCATCTGCCAGAGTGAGTATTATCTCATTGAATTCACTGTCTACGTGTTCAACGTTGAGAATGCCTATTTTCATTTTATACAGAATCTTATAGAGGTCTGTCATGAAATCCTTGAAGCTTGCATTGGTATTAAGGTGATGCTTTGTGAACTCCACTCCAGCTATTGCGCCGGCTTCTTTAAAGATTTCATTTGCTGTTTCAGCGCCGTATCTCTTTTGAAGTACTTCCATTAATGAGAACTCAAGCTGTCTGTATACTTCGACAGGCAGTGAATCACCAAGGTCAGGCCTTCCTTCTTCAATATTGCCAAGCTTATCCCAGGAGTATTTCTTTTCTGATAGCGAACCAAATATATTCACCATTGATTTATCCTTATCTTAATTATTGCTTATCGACTGCCCGTTATACTAGTTGGTTGATTTTAAATGTTTATGATATGTTTTATGATTTATTGTATGGTTGTTTCAGGCAGCCTTGCTGTAACCATCTATAAGTTATTTTAAATATTATTGGTGAGTTCGTTATCTGATTTTGCTGTTTTTTTCGACATATATCTATCTATATCAGACTGTCAGTTTAATAATTGTGATATTTATCCTGATTTATATTGAACTATGTTAACGAACTTTTGATGTTATGATGTCTGTTTTTGCTATAAAATCTGATTTTGTTGAATCTTATTTATACAGTATAAGTACAGGCAGGAACGACGACCTCTGATGGGTATTGTCGGTCTCTGTATTTTGAGCTGATTATAAGAAATTTTTGGAAATAAAAAAAAGGACTAATAAATTAGTCCCTTTTCCACCATTTGTGCAACCCGGAATTTACTTGTTTAAGGCGTCTTTGATTTTTTTGCTGAGGCTTCCCATATCTGTTCTGCCGGTAGCAAGAGGCTTAACAAAGCTCATTACCTTAGACATGTCCTTCATGCCTGATGCGCCGGTTTCACTTAAAGCCTTGGCAATAAGTTCATCCACTTCAGCTTCAGACATCTGTGCAGGTAAAAATTCCTGTAATACACTTATTTCAAATTTTTCACCCTGAGCCAGTTCTTCACGTCCGGCAGCTTCATACTGAGCAGCTGATTCTTCACGCTGCTTAACCATCTTGGTAACGATGGCAATAATCTGACTGTCATCAAGTGTGATTCGCTGGTCAACTTCTACTTTTTTTATCTCAGAGAGCAATAAACGCAACGCACTGGTGCGTTCCTTGTTCTTTGCCAGCATTGATTCCTTAATACGAACATTTAAATCTTCACGTAAGGACATAATTCTCTTCGACCTAAAAAGTTATGGTTAAAACAAAAAATTAGTATAAACGGTTGTGACGTGCATTTTCACGTGCAAGCTTCTTAGCCTGACGCTTAACTGCAGAAGCCTTAGCGCGCTTACGAACAGTAGTTGGCTTTTCGTAAAATTCACGGCTGCGAACGTCTGCTAAAATTCCTGCCTTTTCGCAAGAACGCTTGAAACGACGTAATGCTACGTCAAATGGTTCATTTTCACGTACTTTAATAATTGGCATGTGCCTCTCACCTCGATAATAAAAAAAATAATGAGCTTCCCACGTGATATAAGAAAGACTCATCTGATAACGCCTGCCCGCCTTTGCACTTGCGTGCAGAAACAGGTCAAACAATTGTGCGAATTTTAATACTTTCGGGGGATAAAGTAAACAGATTTTTGTTCTTTGGCGAAGGAAAAACGGTAAAATTTTGCTTATTTTCTGTACTTTTATCCATGGTGGGGCACGGAGAACGTTTTTTATCGTTTTTTATCATCTGTTTTGCGGAAAAGTTATTAAGAACTCTGTTCAGAAATATAGCTGTGAATAAACGTCTGAAAACAGCTGTTCCGGCCAACCATTTTTTCTTTTGTCTGTATCGTCTGTCTATTCCGGTGCCCGTGGATAAATAATCTGACTGTATTTTTTACCTGACAGGGGGAATGTTTCCTCTTTTTTTCTCTTGTGTGTATATCTGTGGATAAAATGTCTTCGGACTGTCATATGCTGTGTATTTCCTTATAAGGTGTCATTCAGATGACAGAAGCTCGTTTCTGTTTTATCTTCTCAGATGCCTGTAACCTTATTTTAAGGTCTGAATTACGTTTATTCGTATGCTGGGTTATAATCACGGTGTTTTTATCTGTATTCAGGCAAACGTGTAGTTCATTGCGGTAAAAATTTTATGAAACAGTTGAAGTCATGCGAGGTTACTCTGGTAATCAGGGAGTCAAAAGGAGATTCCGTTCATACGAACGGCAGATTTGTGGTTAATCCCCGCAGGAAGCTGTCTTTCGGTCTAAGATTTGACGAAAGCATGAGTCCGACGGTAATTCTGCCGGTGTCCATGTGTTTCTACCTTAAGAAACCTCAGGCACTGGTTGACAGGTATTCCGAATTTTTTACCGATGTTTATGAAAAATCACGCCGAAAATTCAGGCTTGCTTCAGAAAAACGCAATAAAACGGAACAGCTGATAAATGATTTTATCATGGAGCATTGTCCCTCTGACGCATGGCTCCGTAAACTTGCGCGTGAGACCATTGAGGAAATGGTGGATTTATGCGTCTATTACCATAGGGTTATGGGATTGAAAAAAGAACTTAATTCCGTTGCAGTCAAGCTGATGAAATCACGATGGGGTAGCTGTTCTTCTGATGGAGCGTTAAGTTTTAACTGCCTGAGCGCTCTTCTTCCTCAGTCCTGTCGCAGATATCTGGTGATTCATGAGCTCTGTCATCTGTTTGAAATGAATCATTCATCAAGGTTCTGGGCGCTTGTTGCAAGGTTCTGTCCGGACTATAAGAAATCAAGAATACTCATGCGGGCAGGGTATGCTCACCTTTTTGTCATAATGGATGAGCTTCGGAAGAGAAATTTTATAACCTATGGTTTCGGTTCAAAAATTCTCGCTTCAACAAAAGATAATGTTTTATGTATGTCACCTGAATGTAATGAAAAATGGAAAAGAAGAGCAGAATGATAATTGTACGGAATTTTAAATGAATCCCCCGGTACTTCGTCAGGTTATGTTGTTGCGCATAATTATAATGATTGCTGTAAACGGATTCAGCGGGAGGAACGCTCGTAAAAAGATTAAAGTTAACTGTTATCATCTGGAATGTCAGGATGGAAAGAAACGGATTTTTCAGAAAAATCACCTGCTGATAAAAAAATTCAGGCATCAGCATTTACCGCAGTTGCTGCATCCGTTGCATGCCATTCTCATGCTGCATTTACCGCATCTTTCCCTGTATTGTGGTTTATACAGTTCTTTCTCCGGGATTGGACATCCAAGATTGTCGAACAGCCTGAATTCCATTTCTTTCCCCTGAAAACTCAATCCTGACAGATAAGCCTGTTCAGTCTGGAGTATATTCCCTTCAATGGTGTAGGTTCTGCCGTCCTTAACAAAGAATCTGCCTGTACCGCAGAATATGAAGGTAACATTGTGTCTGCGGCATTCATCACTGAGATTTTTCACCCATTCATAATGGCAGGGACGACTGTTGGCGTAATTCTCGCCGTCACACAGAACCTGTTCAATCTGGTTGTACTGCAGATATTTTTCAATGGTTACCGGACCGATGAAAGGTGCACACATGATTCCCTTGTGTCTGAATGGAAGATCGAGAAGGAAAGGGATGCGTTCGTCAGTTCTTTTCTGATTTTCACAGCTGACATTGAAAAACACGTTTTCCCAGCCGTCCCCCCAGTCCGGAGGCAGACAGTCAGCCACACGCTGAGGGCGTTTGGTCAGAAGATAGAATTTTACGTCCGGTCTCTGGCGGATGATTTTCCAGGCCTCCGGCCTCCACTGATCCGCTTCCTCCAGAAAGAAGTCGGAGGTCATGCATACTCTGAGCATTTCTCCGCTCTGAACCTTGAATCTGCCGTTGCGATCTTTGGACAGCGGATATCTGAAACCTGCACCGGTGCAGTAAATATCAGCTCCGTTCTGGTTTCTCATTCTGTCCAGAAAGAACATATAGCAGTTAAGGCAGCCTTCGCTGCATTTGCGACAGCCGTGCCACGGATTCCAAATATCATGCATGCGTGTTTCTCTGAAAAGTCAGTTTACAGGTTATGCTGACATGGGTAAGTTAGAGCAGAATTGAATAGAAGCTGCTTAAAAATGAAAACCTGCCAGTAAATTATACTATGTCGTTAAACTCTTAACCATAACAGTAAAATTATCGTTATACGGTAATTACGGAATTTGGTGAATAAATCTTTTTAATTCTTTAATCATATCGCGCTGACAACGTTAATCCTGTATAATTCACTCACAAATTCCAATTACAAGCGGAGACTTTGGTCAAATGAAGGTTTTAGGTATTGAAAGCTCCTGTGATGAAACGGGAGTAGCTATTTACGATGATGAAAAGGGGTTACTCTGCAATCAGTTATACAGCCAGATAAAGCTTCACGCGGAATACGGCGGTGTAGTTCCTGAACTTGCAAGCAGAGACCATATCAGAATGGCTATCAGACTGGTAAAGGCCGCACTTAAGGAAGCGGACTGTACCAAAGACGATATTGATGCCGTAGCCTATACCGCCGGTCCGGGACTTATAGGGGCTCTCATGGTTGGCGCCACGGTTGCCAGAACCATTGCCTATGCATGGAACAAACCTGCAGTTCCGGTTAATCATATGGAAGGTCACATGCTTGCTCCTATGCTTGAGGAAAATAAGCCGGAGTTTCCGTTTCTTGCTCTTCTGGTTTCAGGCGGCCATACCATGATTATCGATGTTGCGGCTCCCGGACAGTACAGAATTATCGGTCAGTCCGTTGATGATGCGGCCGGCGAAGCATTTGACAAGACTGCCAAACTTCTTGGAATAGCCTATCCCGGCGGTCCGCTGCTCTCAGCTCTGGCTCAGAAAGGCGTAAAGGACAGATTTGTATTCCCTAGACCTATGTACAACAGTCCGAACCTTGATTTTTCATTCTCAGGTCTGAAGACCTTTGCCGCCAATACCATTGCCGAACACAATACCTGTGAACAGGACAGGGCGGATATAGCAAGAGCCTTTGAGGATGCCGTTGTTGATATTCTCAAGATAAAGGTGAAAAAGGCTCTGAAGCAGACAGGCTACAGGAGACTGGTTATTGCCGGAGGTGTAAGTGCAAACAGAACGCTTCGTTCCGAAATGGAAAAGATGATGCAGAATTTAAAGGGAGAGGTTTTTTATCCTCGTATTTCCTTCTGTACCGACAACGGCGCCATGATTGCCTATGCCGGTATGTTCCGTTTTAAACAGGGAGCCAGATCCGGACTTGAAATCAAGGTTACCCCACGCTGGCCTCTTGATACCCTGAACGACAGTTATCTGTAATTTCCCGGCATACATGCATGAATCAGTACAGGATTATCGTACGGCAGGTGTTATTGCAGACAAGGTAAAGGTTTAAAAATTCATAATCAGGTAATCAACAGACAATCAGGTAAAACAAAAGATGCAGAGCATAACAAATCTAAAAGAACATGACACCGTAATTATCAACGGTCTCGTATTTTCCTGTATCATAGGACTGCTTCCCGAGGAACGGGTAAAAGAGCAGAGAGTCATCGTTAATGCCGAACTCTATACCTGTTTTGACCGTGTCTCTGAAAGTGATGATATAGCTCATACCGTCAACTATGCTGAAGTGGCAGATATTATTGTCAGCGAATCCGTGTCCTGCAGAGCTGAAACAGTTGAATTTCTGGGAAACCGTTTGATTAAAGCTCTTAAGGAGAGATTTGCAGAAAGTCTGCACGGTATAACTCTGGAAGTCTTAAAACCGGATATTTTAAAGAATGTTGACAGTGTCGGCATCAGAATGACCAGAATGTTTAAACGGGATATTTAAAATGACAAGAGTAGCTCTTGCTTTAGGTTCAAATCTGTATCGTCAGGTTTCCATGACTCATGCCATGCTGAAACTTCAGAAAGTGCTGACAGACATATCCTGCTCAGATGTTTACGAAACTGTTCCGCTTCATGCCAAAGGACCTGATTATTACAATGCCGTGATTGTCGGTAACACCGGCCTTTCTCTTGATGCGCTCCTAGCTTTTACCAAGAATACCGAAAAGGAAATGGGCAGGGGAGACTGGTATGATCAGTACGGAAACAGACTGTCAATCAGATGTCTGGATATAGATATTCTTCTTTACGGTGATGTAATCAGCGAATATCCTGAATTACCGAGAACAGATATATTCAAATATTCTTTTGTAACCGTTCCGCTGGCTTCCCTCGTGCCGCATCTCGTGCCACCCGGAGGAAACAGAAGTGTTACAGAGCTTGCCGCCGGCATGTCATACGACAATCTGAGGCCGGTAAAAGATCTGAATCTCAGCCTGATAGGCCATTGAATTTAACTGCCGTTCCGGTGTTTTTTTCCGCTTTGGAAAACATCGGTGCGGATGATAAAGACTTTATAGACACATATGCCGCAGAGGTTTGAAGCATAAGAATATTTTAGCCCGCGGTAAAAAGGTAAATACAAAATAATCTTAGGACTAATGAAGTGACCACACTGCAGACAATAATATTGGCTCTTATTCAGGGCCTGACTGAATTTCTTCCGGTATCAAGTTCCGCCCATCTTATTCTTCCTTCAAAGTTCATCAGTGACTGGCCTGATCAGGGAATTGCCTTTGATATAGCCGTTCATGTCGGTTCTCTTCTTGCCGTTGTCATATATTTCAGAAAAAGCCTGTGGCTGATGACTGAAGACAGCATGAAGTTCGCTTTCAGAAAAGGTCCGTTCACCAGAGCGGCCGAACTTCTTTTCTATGTGATGGTTGCCACCGTTCCTGTCGGACTTGTCGGTCTTGCCTGCAAGAATCTGGTTGAAACCTATCTGAGAAGTCCTCTGGTTATAGCCGGCAGTACCATCGTATTCGGACTGCTGCTGTGGGCGGCTCAGGTGTACAGTGACAGATTCTGGAAAAAAAATCCGCTTCCTGAAGTATCACGTCAGGAGAAGGACAACGGTACTTCCGCTCTTTCATCTGAAATCACCGGAGCTGCGGCTTCGAGGGAGATTAATCTGGTCAGAGCAGTTTTAATCGGATGCTCACAGGCTATAGCCCTGATTCCCGGGACATCCAGATCCGGTATCACCATGACAGCGGGATATTTTCTGAAATTAAGCCCTAAGGCTGCTGCGGAATTCAGTTTTCTGATGTCAATTCCGGTAATTATCCTTTCTGCTTTGATAAAAATAAAGGATATCATTGCCAATCATGAAAACGTGGATCTCTGGTCAATTGGTCTGGGAACCGTTATTTCTTTTGTGGTTGCTTATCTGGTAATCAAGCTGTTTCTTGATTTTATAAACAGGGTTGGTCTTCTTCCATACGTAATCTACCGCGTAATTCTGGGAATTGTCCTTTTCTGGGTATTCTGGCCTCAGTCATAATAACTACTGACGGTTACTGATGATAATGCCGGACAGGTCATACTGTCCGGCATTATCGTTTGTTATGAACAAGGGAATGATTTTTCCTGTCTTTATTAACAGATAGTGTCAGGATACATTTCAGATAGCTGCGTCTGAGCTTCGGCTATCAGAACCATGCGTCTTCTGTTAAGTTCCTTTGTGATGTCGGCTCCCTGAAAGCCGTCAGCCATGACCTCAGCCGTTTTTACTCTGGAAGCTCTGGCCAGAATGAAATTCAGAAAATAATCCGCGGTAAACGGTTCCTTTTCAAAGCCTGAACGTCCGTGAAAATCAGCTCTCAGACACTGACCGACAATACCTGCCTGTACAGAGTCCTTGTAAGCACCGGTATCAATGAACAGCCTGTTCAGATATTCCGGATTCTTTCTGCAGATTGCCATATAAGAGTGATAACGGCATATGTTCACGGCAAGCTTCTGGTAATTTTTAGGAACCTTCAGACGCTGACACATTTTTTCCACCAGAGGGACTCCGACAATCCGGTGTTTCTGTTCCTGCGGATTATCAGAAGCATATTCGATCATTTTCCCGAGATCATGGGTAAGCATGGCAAATCTGGTGACGGGATTTGCTGTGAGACCGGAAATACTTTTCAGTGTCAGCATGGTATGACTGAAAGCATCCTTTTCCGGATGATATTCAGGATTCTCCATTACCCGCTTAAGAGCGTAAAGTTCCGGAAAAAGAATTTCCAGTCCGCCTGTTTCATCAAGGAATTCAAAAAATACTGAAGGAGTTCTCCCGGAAAGTGCTTTATGTACTTCCTGCCATACTCTTTCAGCCGTGAGATATTTAAGTTCTCCGCTCCCGGAAAGACTGCGGCAGAGTTCCTTTGTTTCAGGAGCTACCGAAAAACCTAAATGATGAAAACAGGAATAGAATCTTGCAAGACGCAGAACCCTTAGGGGATCTTCGGAAAAAGCATCGCTTACATGTCTCAGCACGCGGTTTTCCAGATCTTTCTGTCCGTTATAAGGATCGATAAGCCGGCCCTCATCGTCTTCGGCTATGGCATTGATTGTGAGATCCCTGCGCAGAAGGTCTTCCTCTATGGTGACGTCAGGACTGAAACTGCAGATGAATCCGGTATAACCGTGGCCTTCCTTGCGTTCGGTTCGGGCAAGAGCATATTCTTCTGAGGTTTTCGGATGCAGAAATACCGGAAAGTCCCGGCCCACGCAGATAAAACCTTTTGCCGTCATTTCTTCAGGAGTGGCTCCGGTTACGCAGTAATCCCTGTCCTTCTGGGGGATTCCCAGCAGACGGTCTCTTACCGCACCGCCGACAAGATATATCTTCATGTTTTGTCTCCTGATAATTTCTGTTTTAGTATGGCTGAATTCACTGATTGTCATGGCTCAGCAACTGATGATTAAATGATATGTCATGTCAGGAATTTGGCAAGTGTTTCCTGAGAAAAAATCTGCCGGTGACTGATCAATCCGTGAAATTATCAGACCATGATGCTGTCTATTTCTTATAATTGACGTGATTCAGAGGTTATTTTTGTTTAACCATGTCTAAAATGATATTATTGTAAGAGTTGTTTCAGAATTTTCGTAACGGGATCTGTTATTTATGTACAAGAAGTTTTTTGGTTTGAGTGAAGCACCTTTCAGCATTTCACCGAATCCAAAATTTTTCTATCTCAGCAGGCACCATCGTGAAGCCTTATCCATGCTTAAGCACGGCACTCAGGAGAGTGGCGGCTTTATTCTTTTTACCGGAGAGGTCGGTACCGGAAAGACAGTTATTCTGCGAACCATGATGCAGCAGATTCAGGAAGAAAACGAGCTTGAACTGGCGGTAATTTTTAATCCCGCTCTGTCTCTGATAGAACTGCTGGAAACCATATGTCATGAATTCGGAATTCCTTTTGCCGAAGGTTCATCAAAGAGAGTGCTGCTTCAGAACATCAGCGATTTTCTGACTGAAAACTACAGAAAGGGACGCAGGGCTCTTCTGATGATCGATGAGGCTCAGCATCTGAGCGATGAACTGATAGAGCAGGTTAGACTGCTTACCAACGTCGAGACGGATAATACCAAGCTGCTTCAGGTGATTCTGGTGGGACAGCCGGAACTTCAGGACAAGTTCAGGCAGGTGCACATGCGCCAGATTGCCCAGCGTATAACCGCAAGATTTCATCTTCTGCCGCTGTCTCTTTACGAGGTTGATTCCTATGTGAGATTCCGTATGCAGTCAGCAGGATGTCTG
Organism: Ruminobacter sp. RM87; assembly: GCF_000701925.1. Classification (NCBI taxonomy): domain Bacteria; kingdom Pseudomonadati; phylum Pseudomonadota; class Gammaproteobacteria; order Aeromonadales; family Succinivibrionaceae; genus Ruminobacter; species Ruminobacter sp. RM87. The sequence continues at coordinate 10,472 of NZ_JNKD01000007.1, forward strand.
CAGGTGATTTTTACTCAGGGTGCCATCAGGGAGCTTTACAGAATTTCCGGAGGTATTCCGCGTATTATAAACGTATGCTGTGACAGGGCTCTTCTTGCCGCCTATGTGGACAATTCTCATTTTATTGAGCGAAAGCACATGCTTCAGGCCATTCATGAGGTTATGGGAACCAAAAGCTTTATCAGTACGGTGAAGGAGTATCTTGCTTCAGGTCAGCTGCTGAATTACTGGTTCCGTCTGTCGGCCGGAGTCATTCTGGCTGCTGCCGCCGGGCTCGGAGCCGGATATCTGCTGTGTCATCACAACGGTGCCGAACTTAAGACTGAACTCATAAGACGTCTCAAGGCTGACGATGAAATCATCAGGTACAGGGAAGCCATAAGGGACATCAACGGCAGAAGGGCAGAGCAGGAAAGCATCATCAGAGAGCAGACCCGTTACAGTACCGATGTGCTGAACAGCTCCTTTGAAGAGGATTCATGGAAAAAACTCCTTCGTGAATGGGGTTTTGCCGATGCCTCCGGCAATTTTGACAGTGACTGTGCCTATATCAGAAATGCGGGATTCAGATGCTTTGCCGGAAACGGCAGTCTCACGGAACTTGAGAAATACAACGTACCGGCGGTGATATCCATGCTGGACGGTAAACTCAGACCGTTTCATGCCGTGCTGCTGAAACTCAACGACAATTACGCCTCTCTGCTTATCAACAACCGCGAGTGGATAGTGAAAAGAGATTTCGTCAACGAGTCCATGGAAGGTGATTTCAGGCTGATATGGCCTCTTCCTGCCGGAGAGGAAACAGTCAGCCGTAAAAGCGGAAGTGAAGCGCAGATGAAGCTTTATGAAATGCTGAACCGTTATGAGGATACCGACACCTATGCCTTTAACGGATATGACAAAACCATGGCGAATCGAGTGAAGAAGGTACAGCAGTCTCTCGGAATCAAGGCTGACGGTTATGCCGGAATCGATACCCTGTGGGCTCTGCTTCCTTATACGGAAACCGACCATCCGCTATATGAGGAATATATTGCTTCTGCCGAATACGAGGCCAACATCAGATCCATGGTTGACAGCTACAACGGCGGTTCCGGACAGTCTGAAAACACTTCACCTGAAGTAACGGACACTGACGACGAGGATAAATTGTTTCATGATGCGGTGATGAGTGAACAGAGCGTCTCCGACGGCTCTTCGACTGTGAAAATTACGAAAGATCCCGGAGACAGGGAAAAAACAGATGCTTCCGATACCGGAGCGGAAGCCATAACCGTAGGTGATTTACTTGAAAGCGGGGCTGAACAGGAGGCAGATGAATAAAGATGTCATTGTTTTTTGATGCTGATAAAATCATGGACAATCCTGAGATTGCCGCTGCCCATGCTTATGAAACGGCCAGAATCAGAAAGGGGCGTATCCTGTTTTACTCACTGCTGACGGTTGTCGGCATTGCCTCATTTACAGGTTATTATCTGTTTGAACAGAAAAGGATTGACGATGAGTTTGCGGTACGCAGGGAAGCTCTTTTAGGCAATTTTGAAAAAGAACTTGCCGGTATGCGTCATGATTTAACCCCTGACGACAGTTCAAATTATCCTTATGTTGAACCATCAAAACCTCATGAATTCACCGTTAAGCATCTTTCAGGCAAATCATCTCCGACTGAATATGTATTTTCACGTGATGAGCAGCAGACCTCAAGAGAACAGCGTGAAAGGAGTATTGAGAGCGATGCGGAAAAAATCAATGCGGCTCTGAGAGGAGAAAGCGGTCAGAACGGTACTTCCGCTGATGCAAAACGCAGAGTGGTCAAAAAGGATCTGAAGGCGGTTTTTGACGAGGCCGTCAACTCAACCAATACCGGAGATCTCAACTTCAGCATACCGGATACCTCCCCATACAGTTCCGTAAATGATTCAGCCACCCGTGATGCCACGGATATCAGCATGCTGACATCGAATCTGAGAAACGCCATTCCTCCGTTTGTCTATTCATCACATAACTATTCCACCGATGCATCAAAACGCAGTATCACCCTAAACGGCAGCGTTATTAAGGAAGGTGGAACCTACAAGAATCTTGAGATTCTTAAAATAGCCGAAAATCACGTGATTATGAGGGTGAACGGCAAGAGCTTTTCCATCAGGGCAATGGAAGATTACAGACAGTAATCTGACAGAAAATGCACCGGAAGGTGCATTTTCTATTTAATGGATTAACTGGAAGATGTTTGGATTTCATCTCCTGGTTAACTGCGAAACCTGTTAGTAATAATAGTCATCTTTACGACGGCGAGGTCTTGGGAGATAAACAAGAATAACACCTACGATGGCACCGATAAGAGCAATGAGTCCGCCCTGTTTCCACCATCTGAGCTGCATATCCTGATCCTTTGTTTCCAGTTTGGATGAAAGCTCCTCGTTTTCTTCGGCTGTTTCCTTCATCTTCACTTCCATTTCCTCGTGAACCTGCTTCAGCTCGGTATAGGCCTTTTTGAGTCTGGTGAGTTCTTCAGTGGCTTTTTTGAGTTCTCTCATTGATTCACTGTCAATGTTATCAAGCTTGTACTTTAAGCTGCTGTTTTCTTCTTCCAGCTTGGATACCTTGTAACGGTTGCTTTCCTCTCGCTGAATTTCTCTCTTAGGAATCCATACAATGGTGTCTTTCGGAGTGCGTACTTCCACGTAATCATTCTTTTCTGAAAGAACTTCAACTCTTTCCCCGATTTTAATCTGACCGCTAAGCTTATACTGCTTGCCCGGACCTCGGGTTGCCCAGACACTGCTTTCGTCAGAAACATAAGCAACGTAAGAAACCTTGCGTGAAGGAGTCTTCTCAGCAGCAGCTTCAGGTGCCGCGGCAGGTTTGGCCTTTTCTTCATTACCTGATACCTGTGCTGATTCAGCCTGAGGAACTGATTCCCTGCGAACTTCAGGAGCTTCGGTCTTTACAGCTTTTACCGGAGCGGCGGTCTGCTTTTCAGCCTGTTTTACTTCCGGTTTTTCAATACGTTCCGCACTTACTTCGGTTAATTCAAGAGCAACTGCATTTGATACAACAGATAAAGACAACAGGGTGCTGCCGATAAATGCTTTAGTAAACTTACGCATGTTTTATCCTTGCTTATAGTCTTTTCATAAAAAATTAAAGTACCTGTTATTTTACCCTAAATGTGAAAAAAATCTACACATGGTGTATTTATCACCGGGGAGACGTGTTTTTAAAATACCGGTAAATCCTGAAAAAACTGCTGTTTTTTCATTGTTCTGAGGAACATAAAGAAATCCCGCGGGTCACTTCAACCTGCGGGATTTCTGCCTTCTATTCTGATTACGTCCTCAATCAGCCTGCATAAAACAGAATCAGCTTGAAGATATAGTAGAAGAGTATGGAGAAAAACGCTCCGGCAGGAAGGGTAACCACCCAGGAAACTATGATGTTACGTACGATGGTCAGGTTGATGGCGGCTATACCTCGGGCGAGACCAACCCCCATGATGGCTCCAACGAGAGTCTGAGTGGTGGAAATAGGCAGACCGGTTCCTGAAGCGATAACCACGGTGCTTGCAGTGGCAAGCTGTGCGGCAAAGCCGCGGCTCGGGGTCAGGGCCGTAATGCCTGAACCGACGGTGCTCATAACCTTGTAACCGAAGGTCCCGAGACCGACAACCATGCCGACGGCACCTAAAGGAAGTATCCACCATGGCATTTCCGCACTGGCGGACATGTCTCCGTTGTTGGTAAGAATGGTGGCAACGGATGCCAGAGGTCCGATGGCATTGGCCACGTCATTTGAACCGTGTGCAAAGGCCATTGCGCATGCTGTCATCAGCATGAGAATTGAAAACACCTTTTCCACATTGGCGTAATGCTTTTTGACATCCAGGGTCTTATCAAACTTCTTGTATCTGAGAATGACGGCTGATATCACCGCACTTACAAGAGCGATGATGAGACCGAAGCCCCAGCTTTCTTCGGTGGTCAGATTGAGATTTACGTGTTTTAAGCCTTTCTCAATGGTAACCACACTGATAAGAAGAATGGTGAGAAACACGTAATACGGAGCAAAGCGCTTGGCATGCTTTAAAGGATGATAGCGCCAGAAAATGAATCTCTGAATGTGCAGGAACAGAACGAAGGCCAGAATACCTGCTATGACCGGAGTGATAATCCAGGACCCCACAATGCCGGTGAACATGTCCCAGTGAATTGCAGAAAGTCCTGAGCTTACTATGCCGAAACCGACAATGGCTCCGATGATTGAGTGTGTTGTTGATACCGGCCAGCTGAAGTAGGAAGCCAGAACAAGCCAGATGCCTGCTGCCAGCATGGAGCTTACCATACCCAGAATCATATCCACTGCCGCTATATTCGCAGAGCTGTCTATAACCCTGTCCTTTATGGTTGATACAACCTCTCCGCCTGCAAAGTATGAACCGAGAAATTCAAAAATAATCGCTATGATGATAGCGTTTCTTACGGTAAGTGTTTTGGTACCTACGGACGTTCCCATCGCATTGGAAACGTCATTAGCCCCGATACCCCAGGCCATTAAGAATGCCACAGCTCCCGCAAAGAAAATGATAACGGAGCTGTGTGCCAGAAGAAAATCCATCATGTATCCTTATGATTTGGTGATCATCAGTTCGAGTCTGGAGCCCACCCTTAAAGCCTGATCGGCAAGGTCCCCGATTTTTTCAAGAATCTTGTAGATAAACATGGCATCGATAGGATTCAGATCCTTTTCCCTGATAAATACCTGTCTTCTGAGGTTAATCTGCATGTGATCGGTGTCGTCCTCGATAAGGTCTATTTCCTTAACCATGCTCTGAACAAGTGAAAGCTCTTTGCCTCTGAAGCCGCTTTCAAGCAGATCTTCAAGTTCATTGATAACTTTTTTTGTGAGCTCCACAGCTTCGATGCTGCGGTTCAGATAAGTGAGGAAGTCTTTCTTGATATCTGCAGGGATGGTGAGCTGTCTTCCCAGCATAAGACCGGAGATGTCTCGGGCAATATTGGCGATTTTATCTTCCTGAGTTACCAGTTCGAGCAGATAGGTTCTGTCCACAGGCATGAAAAGTGAATTTGGAAGATTGATGCGAATGTCCTTTTTGATTACATCAGCTGCTCTTTCGAACTGACAGATCATCTGCTGCTCACTGGAAGCCTTGTCCCAGTCATCATTGAAAACACCATCGAAAAAAGGAGGAAGGTGGGAACAGCATTCATAGATGTTGTTGATGTGTTCGTAAAGAGGTTTAAGAGGAGATTTAGCAAAAAGATTCAGAAAATTTACTTGCATAAAGATTACTCTTAATTTAATTGAAATGTGATACATATTTTACTTTGAAGAGCCTAAATAATCAATAAATCATTTATTACCATCCTGTACGTCCGGCGTGACGGGAAGAAGAGAAAAACTTAAAAAATCATCCTGGGGCTTAAGGATGTCAGGTATTCATACGTGGTGGAAAACGGGAGTTTTTTCAGGAATGTTCCCGGATTTTGTGATGTGATTTCGTAAAGGAAAAAGCCCAACTGTGCTAAAATCTTTAGCTTATTGAGGAGCCGGGACAACGGCTTGATTATACGTAAAGGTCTGTTCATCTCAGGTTCATACAGATTGACACATAAGAGGAAGACGGTTTTGAGTAATGAAATTGAAATAAAGCTTATGGTTCAGCCGTATATGGCAGCGGACGGTAACGGTCCGAAGGAAAAAATTCAGACTCCGTATGCTGAAAGCGGCGTGGACGGTCAGTCATTTATTGCGGGTATGAACAGACTTCTGAATGATTCCGAAGCTACGGTTATAAGCTCCTGCGATCTCGATCTGGAAAACAGTTACTATGACACCGCGGATCTGGCCCTATACAAAGCGGGAATAGCACTCAGAGTCCGTAAAACTGGCAGTGACATCGAGGCAACGATCAAAACCCGCCGCATGAGTCAGGGTGGCATTCACGTTCATCCCGAGTATAACATTCCTCTTGTTGAAAAACCGGAGGTTCCCGACCTGAAAATTTTCCCGGAACATATTTTTACCGGGCTCGACGTCGAAGCACTGCAGAAGGCTGTTTTTGAAAACATGGCTCAGAACTGCAGACGTCATATATGGCTTGTTTCATACAGGGGAACGGAGATAGAGATAAGCTACGACCGGGTCAGCTATAAAACAGCTGACGAAGGACGTGTGTCGGGACAGGAAGTCGAGCTCGAACTGAAAAAGGGCAGTGCACGCGCATTAAGGGAATTTGCCGAGGGTCTTATTGAATCCGTTTACGGAGCCGGACTGGCGGTTTTCAGGCCGGAAAGCCTCAGCAAGATGCACAGGGCCGCCATCTATGCCGGAATCTCCCGTCTGGATCCTCCTGCCGTGGATGACACCGGTATTTCCGGGGGAGCCGGTCACTCATCTTCAGAACAGACTGAAAAGAACCTGGCAGGGCTTATGAGTGTCCTGAGCCGTTCGGCAAGCATTCTCTATCTCGGAGATGCCGGAAGAACATCTGAATGCGCTGAAAAGACCATGGGGATAATTATGCTTGCCTTAAGAAAAGTCATCGACACCGGCAATGACGTGGATTTCGTTTATTCCGGCAGGTACGCACCGATGCAGTCGCTTCTTGCCGGATTCATAAGGCATAATCCGGAACTTGATGTCTGTGAGCTGTCGAATGAAAGCTCCGAAAGAATATTTTTAAAGAGAGCATGGGCTCTCGACAGACTTCTTACCGGCGCGGATTTCATCAGAGTGCTGCTTGAAATCAATTTTGCGGGGCTTGAGGAGGAGTCAGTATGAAATACAGTGAAGTGATGAAAAAAGAGGCTGACAGATATTTTTCGGTGCTCAGGGATAAAGCTTCCGATGAACAGTTTGCCAGAATCGGGACCATAAAGGATGAACTGTATCAGACCTTCTGTCTGAGTGATTTTGCCGGACGTTTCTTTTCACAGAGACCTGATGTTCTGTGCAGACTTATAGATTCAGGTGAATTCGGCATGAACGACAGGGTTGAGCGTTACGGTCAGGAGCTGGATGAAATGCTGTCATCCGTCTATGATGACAATACCCTGAAAAAGAAGCTGCGTCTCTTCAGAAATGAAAAGCTGGCGGTAATCGCCCACAGACAGCTGAATCATCTTTCCGATCTTCAGGAGGAGTTCAGGCACCTTAGTGAACTGGCCGAAAAGATAATCGTAAAAACTCTGGACTACCTTTATAAAAGATGCTGTCAGGCTTTCGGCACTCCGTATTCAGCAGACGGTGAACAGCAGAAAATGCTGGTTATCGGCATGGGAAAGCTTGGCGGACGTGAGCTTAATTTCTCCTCAGACATTGATCTTATTTTCTGCTATCCGCATCGCGGAGAGACTCAGGGGGCAAGACGATCTCTGGACAATCAGGTGTTTTTCACCAGACTCGGTCAGCAGCTCATTCAGATACTGGATCAGCAGACTGCAGACGGCATCGTCTACAGAGTGGACATGCGTCTGCGTCCGTTCGGTGACAGCGGTCCTCTCGTAAGCTCTTTTGCCGCACTGGAGGATTACTATCTCAAACACGGCAGATCATGGGAACGCTATGCCATGGTCAAGGGACGTGTTCTCGGAGAGAAAACTCCTGAATCCGTTGAACTTGACAATATGCTCAGACCTTTTGTCTACAGAAGGTATCTTGATTTCGGAGCCATTGAGTCCCTGCGCAAGATGAAGGCCATGATTGAAGCCGAAGTCCGCCGTCGCCAGCTGAGAGACAATTTCAAGCTCGGTGCCGGAGGTATCAGGGAAATAGAATTCATTGCTCAGGTTTTTCAGCTTATGAGAGGCGGCCGCATGGTTTCCCTTCAGGAACGAAATCTTATGCGCGTGCTGGAAAATCTCAAGCATAACAGCTGTATCACGGAAGACGTATACAACTGTCTGATGCCGTGTTACGTGTTTCTGCGTCAGACTGAAAACGTGCTGCAGGAAATCAATGATGAACAGACTCAGACTCTTCCTTCGGGCGAACTTAATCAGGAGCGTCTGGCAGCGGCCATGGGGTTTGAAAACTTCGCGGCCTTCTGCGAACACATTGACGGAATCATGTCCACGGTTCATGAAGAGTTCGCTCTGCTTATCAGTGATCCTGAATCAGAAACGGTGGAAGAGGATCCGGTATTTTCTGATCTGTGGCTGCTTAATCTGAATCGTGACGAAATCAGAGAAATCGTCATGAATCAGTTCAAGGATCTCAGTCAGCCTGATCTGCTGGCCGACGAGATAAAGCTTTTTAAGGATGAATGCTCCAGCAAGCCGATGGGGCCGAAGGGCAGAGCGATTCTGAACAGACTGGTGCCTTATCTTTTCAACAGCTTTGCCAATATGAAGCACGGAGCGGCAACCACATTCAAGCGTGTGTCAAAGCTGATTCTGACCATCAGTCTGCGTACCACGTATCTGCAGCTCCTTCAGGAAAATCCTCAGGCCTGCGATCAGCTGCTGAAGCTGTGCTCCGGCAGTGAACTGATTACCGCACAGCTTACCGAACATCCGGTGCTTCTTGATGAACTGCTGATGCCTAACAGCCTGTACAAGCCGACCAGCCCTGATGATTATTCACATGACCTGCACGAATTTCTGATGCGCGTGGAAAGTTCTGATCTTGAACATCAGATGGAGAGTCTCAGACAGTTTAAGCAGATTCAGCTGCTGCGTATCTGTGCGGCGGATCTTGTCGGTGCGCTGCCGCTTATGAAGGTGAGTGATTATCTTACTTATCTTGCTCAGGCCATTCTGAACGAGGTGGTTAATCTTACCTGGAATCAGCTGGTGGCAAAATACGGTCTTCCTTATAATGCCCATAAGCACGGAGACAAGGGGATCTGTGTGGTTGCCTACGGCAAGATGGGGGGCATAGAGCTGAGCTACGGTTCGGATCTTGATCTGGTATTCCTGTGCGACAGTGATCTGGAAAAGGAAACCGATCATCCGGAACATCCTATCTCAGACCGTATGTTTTACGGTCGTTTTGCCCAGCGTCTCATGCATCTGTTCAGCACCAGACTTTCATCGGGAGTGCTGTATGAGGTTGATGCCAGACTGAGACCGGAAGGAGAGGCAGGACCGCTTATTTGCTCCATTTCCGGTTATGAGTCCTATCTTAACAACAAGGCTTGGACCTGGGAGCTGCAGGCGCTGGTCAGAGCCAGAGCGGTACTCGGACCGGACAGACTTGTGAAAAAGTTCAATGACATTCGTAACAGTGTTTTACGCAAGCCTCGTGATGTGGAAAAGCTTCGAGAGGAAGTAGTCAGCATGCGCTGCAAGATGAGAGCCAGTCTGATCAGGGGACCTAAGGAAGCCTTCGATACCAAGCAGGGCGAGGGCGGAATGACTGATATCGAGTTTATGGCGCAGTATCTGACTCTTGCCAATGCTCCGACTAATCCGGATCTGGTTCTGTGGTCTGACAATGTCCGTATTTTTGAGGAATGCGCCAGACTGGGATTTATAACTGAAGACGAGGCTAAATGTCTTATCAATGCCTACCTGGACATCAGAGCCATGTATCATCATCATTCACTTCTGGGAATCAGCAGAGTGTATGACGGACACAAGCTTGACGAGCAGCGTGAAGGCGTGAAGAGACTATGGCGTAAGATTATGCTTAAGGAAGAAGTCTGAAACTCCGGACTGTATAATCTTTAAAACTGTGTGTTTAAACGGCTGGCTTCCGTAAGGAAACCGGCCGTTTATTCTGTTCGGCATGTTTTAGGAATTTGAACCGTCTAAAGTTTTATTTTCTGAACAAAGCTTTTTACAGCCTGGGATACGGCGTTTTCATCGGCATTCCCGAAATGTCCGGTATCAAGGATGACGTTAACGGCTCCAGGTGCCCTGGCGTACCAGCGGCTGTAATTTACCATGTTGCTGCTGTAGAAGGTGAGTTCCGGAATGTCAAAGCATGCCGCGGCATGTGCACTTCCGGTGTCAACTCCTATCATTGCGTCACATGAGGCCATGGCGATAATGATTTCCGATGCGGAAGAAAGAACTCCGGTGGTGGAAACACGACTGTTCCCGGCAAAGATGTTTCCAATGATTTTTTCTCCGTATTCCCTGTCACCGGGACCTGTCCAGAGAACAATATGGGCTGAGGTCAGCTTCAGCAGCATGTCTATTATTTCAGTAATGATTCTTTCGCTGAATCTTCTTGATGAGGAGGCTCCGAAAGGATTGAAGATTACAGTCTTTTCTTCAGTAACGTCATTTATTTTATCCGGGGCGGCCGGAGATTTCAGAAACGCGTACTTTTCTCCCCGTCCAGGAATCCTGTCGGCAAAAAGTCGGCAGTAGCCGCGATTGATAAGCTCCGGTGAAATGCCGCCGTTTTCCAGAATTTTAAACAGCAGATCGGTCATGTGGAGACAGTCTGAGTATTTTTCATCTGAATTTCCGGAATCGTCGATACAGGCGGTGTACTGATGTATTTTCAGATTGTCACACTTAAGCGATCTGTCGAGCGTTGCCACCCATTTCGGATGCATGCGGCTGATGAGTCGTAAGTGCCGTCCCTTAAGAGTATCAAAAAGATGAATGTACAGATCCGTTCCCTTAAGCCTGTCTGCAAAGGCATCGGTTTCATTGTTTTTCGGCTTTTTGGGAAACAGAATAACCTCATCAATGAAATCTGCAGACTGATAGATTTCAGCGGTACTCTTATTGGAAAGAATGATGATTCGGCAGTCCGGGGCAAATCTTTTGAGTTCCCTGATGAAGGGCATGAAACAGATTGCGTCGCCGAGTTTTCCGTCGGCTCTGTGGATGACGGCCTGTTTAAGCTCCTTTATGTTCAGCTTCTCTTCTGATGTCTCAAAGTCATATCTCAAGCGGCTGATAAGGTGTCTTAAAGAATCTTTGGAGTGTATGAGTGCTTTTTTTAGATTATGAAAAGACATGTCTTATTGATTCCTTTTATCTGTGGCCGGTCGATATCGGCTGACTCTATGTCTGATTGAATCCCGACACGGAAAAATGAAAATATTTTTCCGGTGCCGGTGCTTAAACTGCAGATAAAACTACAGGTTATGGTATCTGTCGGAACCGTCGGGAGTGGTTTTGAAACGACGGTGCAGCCACATATACTGAGGCAGAGCCTCCATAATCATGCTCTCAACCGCGTGATTGCAGGTGGTGGCATCCTGATAGTCATCACCCGTAGGAAAATCACGGATGATGTCCTTTACCACAAGTCTGTAACCTTTAAACTTTGGAAGTCTGATACTGTAGGAAGGCTGTACCACGGTATTTCTGATTTTGGCAAATCCGGCCGTACCGGTAACTGTTGCCGCATCCTTTACCGCAAAGAACGGAGCAAAGACGTGAGGAAGTCTTTTACCGTAATCCTGATCGGGAGCGTACCATATAGGAAGTCCTTTCATGAGAGCCTTCACTATAGGTCTCGGTTCCTTGCGATCCACAAGATACAGATTTGATCTGGTGCGCCCCTTTACCTGCATGTATTCGATAACAGGATTGTCATTGGGACGGTATACTCCGACACCTTTCTTGATGTTGGTTCCGTAGATTCTGGCCATAAGCTCAAGAGTCACGAAATGACAGGTGAGTACCACGATTCCCTTTCCTGATTCGGCAAGCTCCCTGGCTTTTCTGAGTTCTTCCGGATCTATGTGCACCAGTCTTTTAAGACGCCATTCAGGCCAGTACCATGCCATGCCGGTTTCAAAAATGCCCATGCCGCAGTTGGCAAAGTGTTCTTTGGTCAGACGGTGTATTTCCTCGTCGGGCATGTCGGGGAAAGCCAGTTTGAAATTCTGTTCGCTTATGTGCCTGCGTCTCGGCAGAATGGCCATGGCAATGTATCCTAAAAGTCTTCCAATGGTCATGAAAACCGGATACGGCAACAGAATGATAAGTCTCAATATCCATGAAGCAAACCACTGAGGCCAGTAGCGCGGGTGCATCATGGCCAGAGTTATTCTGGGGTTGCTCTGGGCTTTGGAATGATATACATCCTTTGATCTTTCAACTGTTGACTTGTGAGAGTCTTTCTGGTTGTCTGTCATTTTTCCTGATTAACCTTCATGATAATGTCTGTGTAGAGAGCGGCATGCTTCCGGGCATATAATTCCGGAGCGTATTTACTGATGATTTCGTCGGCATTCTTTTTCATACGGTTTTTTAAATCGTCATCCTTTACCAGTTCCGTAATTTTCTGATAAAGATCCTCGCTGTTGCCGTTTTCAAAAAGCAGACCGTTCTGTTCATGCATGATGACTTCAGTTATGCCGTCAGTTGCTGAGGCTACAACCGGAACGTGATTATACATTACGTCCAGCAGAATGGATCCTAGTCCTTCGTTTCTTGACGGAAAAACGAAATAATCCATGGCATTTATGTAATCTGCCACGTTGTTTTTGAAGCCCAGCCATTTTACCTGAGGAAGATCCTTTGTCAGTTCCTTCAGTTCTGTTTCGTCACGTCCGCTTCCCAGAAATATAAATACTGCATTCGGAAGATCTTTTACAAGTTTTCTGATGGCTTCAATAAAAACCTTCTGTCCCTTATGCCTGTCCACATAAGCTCCTATGTGACCGAAAACAGGCCCTTGCCCAAGATTTTTTCTGATTCTGTCAGTTTCCTCCTGATTGCCCCGGTCGGGTGTGAACGCATCATGGATAACCGTCAGTTTACCACTTAAATTAAGGTCGCTGCCAAAGCTTTTTATTACACTGGAACGTATGGCGTTGGATACGGAGGATATGAAAGACGCATGATCATATCCGTATCTGTTGAAGGTACTGTTTTTTATCAGCTGAGGAACACGTCTGGTGATAATGTACGGAGTTTTGTACAGGGCGTGGTGTATTGCAGCAAAATGAACGGCTTTGGCTTCATGGGCATGGATTATTTCAGCTCTTGTATTGAGAACTACGTGTCCGAACAGTTCATTCCGTACCTGGATAACCGTCAGATTGGGAATATCCTTCACGTATTCCGGCAGTTCGCCGTTTTTCCGACAGACCAGAAACTGTGTTAATTCCGGATATTCCTTCTGCAGTGTCCGGATAAGAATAACAGTCTGCCGTTCTCCTCCATGGAACCCTGCTGCCAGGTTAACATGGCAGATTGATTTGAATTCTGGTTTGGTCTGTATGTTGTTGGTATTGCTGTTAAAGTTTGGCATCATTTTTATCCGCCGTGGCATAAGGGGATTTTTTGTTTGAATTTGTGTCATGACATGACGTGCTGAGTCATGTCTTTCTGTCAGTTAGACTTATTTTTTTCTGCTGTGTTCCAGAGCAATCTGGTACAGACACAGATATTTATTGAAAGTGTAGCTGCTGGCACAGGCTGAAATTAAAAAACCCATTCTGCCGTCAAGGAATCCCAGCTGCAGAAAATACATTCTGAAAAAAGCAAACGCGGCTTTGACGAAAGGTGTGATAAAACAGCATCCCTTATGTTTTTTCTGGTATCTGTTTTTAGCCCATTCATCCGCATATTTTGTCTGCTTGAAAAGCAGGTTCTGATAGGTGGCATAAGTGTAGTGAATCATGCTGTTTTTGGAATTCACCGTTACGGCATCGGAAGGAAGATCCAGCTTTTCGTGAACCAGACTGTCATTGTATTTTGTATAGGTACGGTAATGAACGCGGTACACACGATCCGGGAAATAACCGCAGTGATGAATTCTTACGCCGAACACGTGATTTGCTCTGGAAATATTAAGTACTTCGTTCTGTCTGGCTTTTTCAATGAATTCCCTGATTTCATGACGAAGTTCGTCCGTAAGACGTTCATCGGCATCAAGCCACAGACACCAGTCACAGGTGGCGTAGTTCTGCAGTTTCTGTCTCTGTTTGCCGTAGCCTTCCCATTCAGGGTGATGTACCACTCTTGCCCCGAGACCTTCCGCAATTTTTACGGTGTCATCGGTACTGCCTCCGTCCAGTACGATGATTTCGTCTGCGATGTCCTGCATTGATTTGATGCATTCGGCAATGTTCGCACTTTCGTTTCTGGCGATTACAAGAGCTGATAATGATGCCATATAGTCCTTCTTAATTAATTGATGATTGGGTATGCGGACGGAATCCGTAACCGAGCCTTTCGGTGCTTTTTCAGACACCGTGTGTATTAATGATCGTATTCAGTTAAGTTTCCGTGCATCAGCATAAATACCGTGTCGGAAAGGTCAGCCGTATCCGACAATTGATTCATTATATCAATTTAACGGAATTTGCGTACTGCTCTGTTAGCTGATTTTCTTAAGCAGGTCGGAAGAATTTGTTTCATGAGGTCGGAATACCGTTACGTGGAATACTGTTTCGATTACTTCTGCGACATGTTCAGCGCATGGACATGAACTGCTGATTATGGGAAAATGCTCAGTAGCTGTTTCATGCAGAGGAGAATGTTATGGATATTATCAGTGTAAACAATGTCGGTTATGAAATCGTCAGACTGCTTGGAAAGGGAAAAGGCGGTTATTCTTATCTGGCCATAAAGGACGGCAAGGAGTATGTTCTCAAGCAGATCCATCATGAACCGTGTTCATATTATCAGTTTGGGGACAAAATCCAGTCCGAAATCAATGATTACAAAAGACTTTCTGATATCGGTATCCGAATTCCGAAGATGATTGACGTTGATGTGAAAAACGAAAGGATTCTCAAGGAATATATAGATGGTGATACCATCTATGATCTCGTATGCCGGGATATGATGACAGAAGATTACATCAGTCAGGTAAGAGAAATGTGCAGCCTTCTGTATCCTGCCAACACCAATATCGATTACTTTCCTACAAATTTCGTTGTGTGTAACGGCCAGATCTATTACATCGATTTTGAATGCAACAATTACATGGATGAATGGAATTTTGAAAACTGGGGAATCAAATACTGGTCAAAAACCCCGGAATTCATGCAGTACTGGAATGATCACAGACAGTAATTTTCTTTCCGTAGGACTGTTTTAGGTAAACTGGCTTACTGCAGTATCCTTCCGTAGGTTGTTAAGTATTTACGGGAGGATTTTTGTCTGCAGTCTTCAGGTTTTATGTTTATGTCAAAATAGACATTAATCGGTTAAATAACTATTTTGTCCCGTGTGGTATACTGTTAGTGGAAAATGTGTTTTAAACTGACGGACAGCGGATGATTCTCTCCCGTTTGCCCTGTCGAAGGAATGACGTTATGGCTGGCGCAAAAGATCAACTTATAGACCAAATATTTGAAATGGTGTCCGATACCCTGAGCGGAAAGAAAATAGATCAGGATAAGCTTCATGCGATTACCGCGGAAATAGAAAGTGCCACCGGCTCAAAGATCAATTCCTATGAAGACATTCAGAAGATGTATGCCGATAATGCCATGAAGGAACTCAAGGAGCTTCAGGACAGGGAACGTAAAAACCGTATTGATTATCTGACCAAAAACTGTGAAATCAGCTCTACCTGGGAATTTGAAAACATGGATTTGACTTTCAGTCCCGAGTACAGATCCAACGTTGAGTACTGCAAGAGATGGTGTGATACCTTTGAAATCCAGGAAAAAGGATTCAAGGATCAGAACAGCGGAGTTGTATATACCGGAGGTTCACTTGTCTGGATTTACGGAGATTACGGTGTGGGCAAGTCAATGCTTGCCGGCAGTATTGCCCACAGAATCATGCGAACCTACCTGATTGATTTCATGTTCATGCAGTGGGATACCATAAACAATAAACTGCAGCTTCTGAGCGGGTTTGATTCCAACAGGGAATACAGTGAATTCTGTCAGCAGCTTCAGACCAACAGACTTCTGATCATTGATGAAGTGGCAGTGGCTGAAAGAAAACTTACGGAAACACAGGGAATAAGACTGGGTGAACTTCTCAGATGGAGAAAAAACAACAAGCTCAATACCATTATGATTTCCAATGCTTCTCCTGAGAAGCTGTATGATCTTGTCGGTAAATTCTGCTATGAGTCAATCAAGAACTACTCACCTGTAATCCCCCTTAAAATGGTCGGGCCGAACAGACGTTCATCCAATATCAACGGGTTTAATGATGCTACCAAAAGCTTTACCTTTATTCCTAAGGGCAGAAAGTAAAACGAGGGCGTAAGCCGAAAAACTCTTCATGACATACGGACAACCGGGAATAATTTAAGGATTTTCAGATGGCGAAAAAAGCAAAAGGAGAAAGAACGGTACTGGCATTTGATTTTGGTACGATAAGTATCGGCGTGGCCGTAGGAACCGAACTGACCGGAACCGCCAGCATGCTGCCGGCACTGAAGGCGGTTGACGGAATTCCTAATGCCGAAGAACTTGATCGTCTTTTTGCCGAGTGGAAACCTGATATAATTGTAGTAGGGCTCCCTCTTAACATGGACGGAACCTATCAGGATGTGACATACAAAGCCAAGAAATTCGGTAACAGAACAGCCGCCAGATACAATCTTCAGGTTGTTTTCAAGGACGAACGTCTTTCTACCAAAACAGCGAGGGAACACATATTCGGTCAGCATGGATACCGAGGCCTGTCCAAGGGAAAAGTTGATTCAATGTCAGCCGTGGTGATCCTCGAAGGTTATTTTGAAGAATGTTTTTCTTAGAATTCCTGTCAAAAATGAAAGTCTGTTTCATAAACGGTGAAATTTTAACCAATAATAAAAATAAACATTAATATTTTGAATGTTTGTTTTTACTGAACACTGCTTTTTGGTGTAAAAGCCCGAGGTATATAGGTTAAAACTGTAATCGCGATCAAAGAATTATACAGTTTATAAAGAAATGTCGATTTATACAATTTGTGACGGCTGTAGACATTTTAAATACTGCTTTTAGCGTATTTGACTGAAAAGTGTGAAAAGGTTTTCATATCCATAACAACATAATTGCTAAAAAAGTTTCTCTGGGGCATTATATCCTTAAATCTAATCCGGAACATAAAGGAGTTCTATTATGAGTAATATTCCTAGTGAAGTAGTAACCGCTGATATGAATTCAGTTGAGTCTGTTGATAGTAACGCTCCGGCATCCAAGGGTAAGGCAGGCAAGGAAAAGAAGAGTCGCTGGCGTGACATTGAACGTATCACCCGTAAGTTAAGACTTCTTCGTGATTTAAGAGAAATCAACCCTGAATTCGATCCTTACTCATCTGATGAATTCATGCAGTTCTAGAACACCTGTTTCGGAACTTTTTCCTGAATTATTGGATTTTAATAATACCTGATGCCCCGGATTTTTTTCCGGGGCTTTTTTTGTTCCGGACGGGATGTTGTCGAAAACAGAATTTCATGAACTAAATTGAGGTATCACAGGTCAAAATACACATGGATTTGCCGGCAGCAGACTGAACTGATGAAACACGGTGGATGAGCTCAGGAACACTGTGCGTCTGTCAGAACAGAAACGGTTAAATTTTAGTAACGCAAACCAGTATTTAACGGATTTGCTGCTTTTGTACAATAAATATGTTGCAACCGCTACTTTTCTTGTTTACTCTGTATTTAAACCGCTGTTATCCGTATCCGTGACAAAGCGGTTATACAAATAATAATTAATGCTCCCTTGATAAGGTAGCCTGGGGAACTGGTAAATAAATATGCTGGATAATAAGAACTTATATAATAGGAAACCGTCGTCAATATTGAAACGGACTTTTAGTAACGTTGCTTCATATCTGAAGCCGTACGGGCATCTTGCGGTATATGCTGTTTCTCTCCTTGCTTTTTATGCTTTTATAAGAATTCTCGGTGTGGCTGTTTATCATGATGTCATAGACATGGCTGAGGTTCCAAGACTGTTTTTCAACGGGATGCGTGTCGATATATCAGGGCTCGGGTATATTCTGGCTCTGCCTGTTCTTCTTGTTTTCATTCGCTGTGTTTCTCCCAAATCAGTCGGTATTCCTGTTCTCATTGCGGAAAGGCTTTATCTTCTTCTGCTTGGGATACTGGTGATTTTTATGGAACTCTGTACTCTTCCTTTTATGGAAGAGTATGCTTCCAGACCGAACCGGATTTTTCTGGAATATCTTCTGTATCCTTCGGAAGTTACCGGTCTTCTGCTGAAGGGACATTTGGCAGCTGTCGTTGTCGTAAATCTGCTGATGATATTCGTGTTCATCTTTCTGCTGCGCTGTCTTAAAAAGATTGAATATGTAAAAGTTCCTGTAAAATCCACAGTGTTTGCGGTATTTATTCTTGTCGGCGGTCTTACCTTTATCGCAGCACGTTCATCATTTGATCACAGACCGTTCAACCTTGCCAAGGCAAGTTTTTCCACAAATCAGATTGTAAATGTTCTGGTTGCCAATTCAGGTTATTCTCTGGCTTCGTCCGTAAAATCCATGCTTGCAGAGAAATCTGTTTCCTACAAAACGCTTCAGGAAGATGAAATCATCAGCATTATCAGAGATGATACCGGTTTTGATTACTCTGTAGCCACTGATAAACAGCCGACGCTTAACAGCCTTGTCGCTTCAGAGAAAGGGGTAAGAAAGAATATTGTCATTATTCTTGAGGAAAGTCTCGGGGCTGAGTATGTAGGTTATCTCAACGGAAGTAATCTGACTCCGAATCTTGATAAGATTTACAGTGAGGGCTGGGGATTTATCAATATGTATTCAACCGGAACCCGTTCCGTTCGAGGAATTGAAGCAGTTACCGCAGGGTTTACTCCGACAGTGAATGTTTCAACCGTAAAAAGAGAAAAGGCTCAGAAAAATTTCTTTAACATGGCTTCGGTTCTGAAGAAAAAAGGTTATCACAGTTCTTTTATCTACGGTGGAGAATCTCATTTTGATAATATGCGATCATTCTTCCTTGGAAATGATTACACTCAGGTGATAGATCTTAATGATTTTTCCAATCCGATGTATGTAGGCTCCTGGGGAGCTTCTGACGAGGATCTGTTTAATAAGGCTCTTGAGCACTTTGATGAAATGAACAGTAAGGGACAGCCGTTTTATTCTCTGGTGTTTACTTCCTCCAATCACGACCCTTTTGACATCGTTGAATCATTTGCAGGAAAAGTGAGAAACAGAGAAACGGCAGTGAGATATGCGGATTATGCTCTCGGAAAGTTTTACGAGGAAGTGAAGAGCCGTCCTTATTTTAAGGATACCGTTTTTCTTGTTATTGCGGATCATGATTCAAGAGCATGGGGGAATGAGCTTATTCCAGTGAAGCATTTCCATATTCCGGCAGTGTTTTTCGGCGGTGGAATAGAACATAAGAGCGAGTTTCATGTGGTAAGTCAGATTGATGTGCCGAAGACTCTCCTTTCTCTTGCGGGAATTTCAGCTACAGTGCCTACCGTCGGTTATGATCTGACAAATCTTCCATCTGGTTTCGACGGAAGGGCGATTTTACAGTTCTATAATAATTTTGCTTATTTAAAGGATGACGGAACGCTGGTTATGGTCCTGCCTGATGAGAAGGTTTCTTTCTGCAAATATGATTTTGAAAATCGCAGTGTTTCCGACGGTACGGTAAATGAAAAACTTGAAAAGACGGCACTTGCCTATGCACTTCTCGGGGAAATTGCATACAGGAAGGGGTTTTTTCTAATGAAGTAAAGGCAGAATAACAAAAAACTGAGTTTTCGGGGATTGAAGGCAGACAGGTTCCGCTTTCAATCCCCGAATTGTTTTATATGTGATGAGGATATAATTGAAAAGTTTATTCTCAAATAGAGTACAATCGTAAAACAGTGATTAAAACAACCAATAAACTGAATAAGACACTGTTTAAAAGTGCATGCAGACATTCACTGCAACGGCTGGTGATTTTTAATGCGAAGTGGCGGATACTCCCGTTATCAGCATTTTAACGGTTCACGACTTTAACTTACAGGTTTGCAAATATGGATAAATATCAACAGGTATCTGAAAAACTTAGAGAGATCAGACTTGAACTCGAAAAACTCGGATTATGGGATGTGGAAAGACCGGAAGATGAGGCTTTTACCACGGATATTCCTTTTAATATGAATACCATGGAATTTCATGAATGGCTCAGGTTTGTTCTTGTGGAAACTTTTGATGCGGTTATAGAAAACAGAGCGCCTCTGCCGGAGAATGTGAAAATTTTTCCGTATGCTACTGAAGTCTACAGAAATAAAATAACCGAATATCGTGAATTGCTGCAGGCAATTTACAATTTTGACAAGGTTTTTGAATCTTGATAATGCACCATAAGTCACAAAACCGAATATTTATTGGAACTTTTTTAATAGTTATTTTTGTGTGAAAAATGATAAATAAACATTTATAGATATATGTATAAAATTCTGTAAAATTTTGTTTTTTAAACCAAAAATAGAATTTTATACTGAATAAATATCAGATAACAGAAGTTTATTATGTATGAGAGTTTTTTAAAAAGTTCAATGAGTTAATAAGAAATTAATATTTTGTGATCTAAATCAGTTTTATTTTGTCTTTTTGAAAAGTATAATGTATCCAATCAACTTACGGGTTAGGTGGTTTAGCCGTATGTGAGTTGAAGAATTAAGTTTAATAATGTTAAGAAGGATTTATTATGAAGATTAATTGGCTTCCTTTAGCAGCTGCAGTTGCTTTTGCTGCTGGTTCAGTATCTGCTTCAGCTGTTGATTTTAACGGTTACTTCCGCGCTGGTGCTCAGGTTAACGCAGACCGCGGTGAAGTTTACTGCTTAGGTACTGGTGCTGACGGTCACAAGGTTGGTCGTTTAGGTGATGAATGCGATACCTACGGTGAAATTGCTCTTGGCCAGAACGTATATGACAAGGCTGGTAGCAAGTTCTCAATTCACACCTTATTAGCTTACGGTACCACTGAAGGTAACAGAGACCTCCAGGGTAACTCTTGGCAGGGTGTTGGCGGTGACGGTCCATGGGCTGGTCAGCGTATTTCATTCCGTGAAGTATATGCTAAGTACGATACCGATGGCGGTTACTCAATTTGGTCTGGTAAGAGATTCTACAGACGTAAAGATATCCATATCATGGACTTCTACTATTTGAACAACTCTGGTTACGGTGCTGGTATCGAAGGTATCAATGCTGGTAACGGTAACTTAAACTTCGCTGTAATCAAGTGGGCTAACGATGGCGCTTCTGCAGATTACAACCGTAACGTTTACAAGTTAGATGCTCGTTGGGATGGTATCAACCTCGGTTCAGTTGGTGCATTAGACGCTTCCGTAATTTATGCAATCCCTGTGATCTCTAAGCAGCAGAGGGACGTTAACGAAGGTGATTCTCGCGGAAATCAGGGTAACTCAGGTGCTTTAATCACCTTAGATTTAGGTTCTAACTTCGGTTCAGATATCATTGTTAACAACCACGCTGTTGCTCAGTGGGGTTCAAACGGTTTCGCTTACGTAGGTGCTTACAAGAACCACGCTGGTGATAACTACACTCCAGACGTTGATGCTAACGGTGTTCGTTTAATCGACTGGGGTACTTTAGATTGGGGTTCTAACTTCGATTTAGGCTATAGCTTCTTATGGGCTCACTTACACAGCGGTAACAAGCACACTGGTGCTACCTGGACTTACACTCGTTCAGGCTGGGAATACAGCATCGTATTACGTCCAGAATACAAGTGGACTGAATACACCCGTACTACTTTAGAATTAGGTTACTCAGAAATGAAGAAGACCGGTTGGGTAGTTGATGAAAAGTATGGTAACCCAGACGTTTACAAGGTTACCCTTGCTCAGCAGTTCACCCCAGGTAAGGGCTTCTGGTCACGTCCAGCAATCCGCTTCTACGCTTCTTACATCGGTGGCGACCAGTTTGCTGACAGTTGGGCAGTTGGTTACAAGAACAAGAACCACGGCAACCACGGTTACCAGTTCACCTTCGGTACTCAGGTTGAAGCTTGGTGGTAATAGTTTAGTAAACTGTTAGTTTATTAAGTTAATAAGAGAAAGAGGGGCTTAAAGTCCCTCTTTTTTATTCTGTCTGTGAATATCAGTCTTTTGCTTGTTATGCCAATTCATGAACAGTTTAAGCAGTCAGTCTCAAGATAAATTTTTATTTATTCGTTGTCTTCTAATCTTTGTAAGTTGTTTTCAAATAAGTCAGATGAATTAATTCCAACTGAATCTCAGTTATAAGAATCATAAGCTGTCCGGTTTCGATGAACCTAAACCGATAAGTATTTACTATGTAGTTAAATTACGATTCAAGGATGCTTTGAGTCAGTGATGTCATAGATTAAAGAAAAATAATTTTACAAGGTAAATTAAAGACTGAATTCAGTATATATGAATCTGTAATCGCCATTGGTATGCAGTTTGAATTCGTTCTTTACATTAGTTTTGTTCCGCCTGTTTAATTACTCTGACACATTTATTTCTAGAGTTTAGTTAATGGGCGAAATCTCAGTTTTGTTCAGTGAAAATGCTTAAATTATGCTTGCTGCTGACTCAGACCTGTGTCTGATATGTTTTTATATTACGTAAATAAAAAAGGCGGATAGAAAAAAACTAAATTCTCCGCCTTTGTTACGCTCAATTACTATGTGAATAAGTAACGAAAAAGTCTGTTACCACCAAGCTTCAACCTGAGTACCGAAGGTGAACTGGTAGCTGTGACCGTTCTGTGCATCCCTGAACATTTTGCCAGCCTGCCAATTGCCATCATAAGCAGCGTAGTATTTATTACTATGTGCCACCTGATCTCCGCTTAAGTATGATACATAGAAGCGGATAGCAGGACGAGACCAGAACCCCTTACCCGGAGTGAACTGCTGAGCGAGGGTAATCTTGTATAAATCAGGATTATCCTTTGGAGAAACCCAATCGGTCTTCTTCATTTCTGAGTAACCTAATTCTAAAGTGGTACGGGTGTATTCAGTCCACTTGTATTCCGGACGTAATACAATGCTGTATTCCCAACCTGAACGGGTGTAAGTCCAAGCATCACCCTTAACACCGTGATTCTTACCACTGTCAAGATGTGACCAGAACAGAGAATAACCTAAATCGAAGTTTGAACCCCAGTCTAAAGTACCCCAATCGATTAAACGAATACCGTTTGCATCAACGTCAGGAGTGTAGTTGTCGCCGGCCCCATTCTTGTAAGCGCCTACGTAAGCGAAGCCGTTATTACCCCACTGAGTGATGAAGTGGTTATTTACGTTAATGGTAGAGCCGAAGTTTGACCCCAGATCTAAGGTAATTAATGCACCTGAATTAGCTGTATTTGCACGACCAGTGTCTGAAAGTCTTTCACGCTGATGATCTGAAATTGCAGGTAATGCGTAAATTGCAGAAGCATCCAAAGCACCTAAAGCCCCGAGATTAATGCCGTTCCAGCGGGCATCAAGCTTATAAACGTTACGATTTAACGGCTCTATGTCATCCTTGTCACCATCCGGATAATTATTAATTACAGCTTCGCCACCATCATTTGCCCACTTGATTACAGCAAAGGAAAGAGAGCCATTGCCCACATCGATGTTTTCAATACCGGCACCATAGCCTGCATTGTTCAGGTAGTAGAAATCCATGATGTGGATATCTTTACGCTGATAAAATCTCTTACCAGCCCAAATTGAATATCCTTCAGGTGTTGAGTAACGTGCCCAAGCCTCACGAATAGAGGTGCGCTGACCGCCCCATGGACCTTCACCGCCAACACCCTGCCATGAATTACCCTGAGCATCTATAGGACGAGTAATAGGGTCGTAATCAAGACTTTCCCTTGAACCATAAGCTAAAAGGGTATAAACATCAAACTTGCTGTCTGCCTTATCATACACATTCTGACTAAGAGCGAGTTCTGCATAGGTATCACATTCGTCGCCTAAACGACCTACCTTGTGACCGTCAGCACCGCTACCAATACAGTAAACTTCACCACCGACTGCATTGAGCTGAGCACCAGCACGGAAGTAACCGTGGAAATCAACAGCTGAAGCAGATACTGAACCAGCAGCAAAAGCAACTGCAGCTGCTAAAGGAAGCCAATTAATCTTCATAACCTTCATGATAAATCCTTCTTATCATGAAAATCTTTACACCCCCTTGAGTATCAATGTGTCTGAGGTTTTTTGGTATCTGTGTTGTCGTTGATGTTTGCGGTTTTGTCAAAAATAATACCTGTTTAGCTGTTAAAACAAATATGCAGTTAAACTATTTATGAAAAAAACTGTCTTATGAGTTAAAATATTGCCATTCTTGTTTGGAGGACGCATGTTAAAGTCTATTTTTTCAGTTGGTCTTGCTGCAACTGTATTTTTATCTGTAGTGGGGTGTTCAAATCTTTCTGATGTTTTTTTCAAGCCTGCTCCATCTTTTCTGTCTCTGGAAGATGCCAACAAAGAGCTTGCTGAAGCCAAAGTGTGCTGTGAAAAAGATATTTTTAACGGTCAGATAATTAACGTTACCAAGACATCTTCCGAAAATTACAAATTTGATCTTGAGAATGCTCAGGCTTTTGATTTTCCAACCGGTAAGAGTTTTTTCAGAATTTTTCAGCTCCCTATAAATGCAACTCATCTGTCAATTAACTTCGAGTCTGAAATAATAAATACAACCTTCAAGCCGAAGATTGATTTTTATAATGCGAACAAGCAGCTGGTGAGCACCATTAAGCCTAATGCGTTTAAATACAGGGACAGCGCCATTACAGACGGATTTTTATCCACCAAGATAGTTGTTAACAATGCAAGTGCCAAGCCTGGTCGCGAGTTTGCCTATATGGTCATATACACCACCAGGAATGAACTTGCCGAAACCACTTCAATGATGCATCCTGAAGTTAAGCGTGCCATTGCCAGAAATCTGACTCCACCTAAGTTTGATGATGTTAAGATTCCTCATTCACCAATCGGAACCGTGAACATCACATTCAAATTCCGTCAGGAAGACCAGTCAGCAATGGATGAGCTGATAAGTTATCTGGATGGTCCGTTAATCGGCGGTAAGGATTCTGATGAAAACAATCGTCAGGAAAACGTGGTTCTTGCTTCAGGTGAAGTGTATTCCGTTTCATCTCAGAGAGAGGGGACTACAGCCGTTATATCCACTGACAGCAAGGGACATAATCTTGTTAATTCAAATGACATAGCAGGAACAAATCTTGAGAGTGCCGGAAAGTCTCTCGAAAACACCGGTGCAAATTCAAGTGGCGGCACTCAGGTTGTCATGATGAAGGAAACGGAAGATCTGTATAACGGTATGATAAAGAAAGCAGTACAGTCCGGCGATTACGAAAAGGCCATGTCTCTTGTCGCCGAAGCACAGAGAGCCGGTTCTTCATCTGCAAAACAGACCTTTATTGATGCGATAAAAGCTAAAAAATAATCAGGTTTTCTGATTTTTAGGTTAAACAGGTTCCCGACGGAAAAGCGGGAACCTGTTTTTTTTGTGTGTGTCAGGTACTGAACAATAGCTGTATCTCAAGGTGTTTAAGCTTCGTTATAAAGTGTTTTTGTTTTATATCAGTATGTATCACATTTTATTAATCATCCCCGTACAGCTTGTATTATTTGCTGTATAGATCGCTGAAAAATATTCTGCTGTTGTCATAATAATCTAGAGTGTTTTGTTTTTTTAGAGATGCATTTATGGATAAATCCATGAAAATTCTCATTGTGGATGACTTTTCCACGATGAGAAAAATTGAAAGAAAGATTCTAAATGAACTGGGGTTTGAAAACGTGGCCGAAGCCGATGACGGCAGTACAGCGCTGCCTCTGCTGGAGAACGGTGATTTTGATTTCGTAATAACAGACTGGTACATGCAGGACATGCAGGGATATGATTTACTGGTGGCTATCAGACAGAATCCGAAACTTAGCAGAATACCGGTTATGATGGTTACGGCCAAAGTCGAACAGGAAGAACTCGTAAAGGCTGCCAAAGCGGGATTGAACGGTTTTATAGTTAAACCGTTTACCGCCGAAGCATTGCAGGCAAAGATGCAGAGAATTTTTGAAAGAATCGGTAAATAGTTACATTTGAGTTTTGGTAACTTCATAAAGGTGTGGGTATGGCTTTAGATGGAGTTGATCAGGAAATCCTTGAGGATTTTCTAGTAGAAGCCGGAGAAATCATTGACAATTTAGCTACTCAGCTTGTTGATCTTGAAAAGACTCCCGAGGATAAGGATTTATTGAATTCCATTTTCAGAGGATTTCATACGGTCAAGGGTGGCGCCGGTTTTTTGGGACTGACTGATCTGGTTAACGTATGTCACGGAGCTGAAAGCGTGTTTGATGCTCTGCGCAAGGACACCTGTAAAGTATCTCCTGCTCTGATGGATGTCGTACTGCAGGCTTATGACTGCATATGCAATATGTTTACCCAGCTTAAGGAAGGCAATATGCCTGTAATTCCTTATCCCGACATCATAGACAGACTTCATGGAATAGTAGAAGGCGGAAACGCAGAGACTGCTTCATCTCAGGCATCATCTGAAAACAAAACACCTGAGGCAACATCAGAGCCGGCACTGCCTGAAATAATACTGGCTGAAAATCCTTCTGCAAAGGATCATGAGTTTTCTGATGACGATTTCGAAAATCTGCTCAATTCTCTCCAGTGCGGCGACACAGAGGTTCCGTCATCCGGTTCATCAGACACCACAAAAACAGAAAATAAACCGACTGAAACCACCGTACAGGCTGCCGACAGTTCATCTCACGAATTCACCGATGATGATTTTGAGGCTCTTCTGGATTCTCTTAACGGAGGAGAGGCTCCGCTGGGTAATGATGCTCAGGATGCTGTCAAAGCTTCCGGAAACGGTCATGAAGTCAAGGATCCGGTGGATGACGACTTTGAGGCCATGCTGGCATCGGCCGAAGCCAAACCGATATCAATTCCTGAACTCAGAAATCTGGACAGGGAGCCTATGACGGTTTCCGCAAAAGAAGCGCCAAAGGCTCAGAACGGAGACAGTAAAAACGAGTCTGCTCTGGTTTCAAAAAAAGAATCAGCGGACAGCGGGGCATCCACGGATTTTTCAGATGACGATTTTGAAAATCTGCTGGATTCTCTATACGGAAAGAACGGAGATCCATCAGTTGGACAGGGAACCGAAAAAACATCTTCAGTTTCAGCTCCGGCCGTGAAACCTGCCGCACCTGCTTCAGAACAGAAGTCAAAGGCTGAAATCAAAGCTGCTTCGACTCCGGTTTTAAAACCAGAAGAGAAAAAGGGTTCGTCAGGAACACCGGTGAAATCCACTTCATCAGCAGTTAAGACGGAACAGAGCAAGACAGCAGACGACAAGAATCATGAACCTCATGCGGTTGGCGGCAGCGGAGCTGTAGCGGACACAACTGTTCGAGTTGACGTAAAGATCATGGATGACATCATGAATATGGTCGGTGAACTCGTGCTTGTGAGAAACCGTCTGCTTAGTCTCGGCGGAGCTCACGATAATCTTCTTGCTCATTATGAGGAAGTTCAGAAGGCCATTGCCAATCTGAATCTGATAACCGGTGATATTCAGGGACTTGTTATGAAAACACGCATGCAGCCGATTAAGCGTGTGTTCAGCAGATTTCCGAGGGTTGTAAGAGATCTTGCCAGAAACCTGAATAAGGAAATCGAACTGGTTACCGAAGGTGAAGAGACCGATCTGGATAAGAATCTTGTTGATTCTCTTGCCGATCTGATGATTCATCTCGTCAGAAATTCCTGTGACCACGGTATTGAACCTCCGGACGTTCGCGTCAAGGCAGGTAAGCCAAGACTCGGCAGGATTACGTTAAGTGCTTCCCAGCAGGGTGATCATGTACTGCTTAAAGTCATTGACGACGGTTACGGCATGGATCCTGAGGTTATCAAGAAGACGGCAATAAAACAGGGAATTCTTGATCCTGAAAGAGCTAAAACCATGACGGCGGAAGAGTCGTACAATCTGATTTTTGTTCCGGGATTCTCCACAAAATCATCCGTTTCCGACATATCCGGTCGCGGTGTGGGCATGGATGTGGTAAAGACCAATATTGCCAAACTTAACGGTTCCTTTACCATATATTCACGAAAGGGTAGCGGTACTACCATTGAGATCAAGGTTCCTCTGACTCTGGCTATTCTGCCAACCATGATGGTCATGGTTGGAAATCAGAATTTTGCCCTGCCTCTGAGTTCCATCAATGAAATTTTTTATCTGAAGCTTGATGATGTGAATAACCTTGACGGGCAGAAGACTATTGTAATCAGAGAAAAAGCCTATCCGCTTTTCTATCTGCAGGACTGGCTGATAAGAGACAAGTCTAAGGTAACTCATCCTTCAGAAGCTCCGGTAATCATGGTTCACAGTGCCGGAGGTGCTGATAATCTTGTGGCATTCGTGGTTGATGACCTGATTGGACAGGAAGAAGTGGTAATCAAGCCTCTGGATGTCCTGCTGAGAGGCGTTCCGGGGATTGCAGGCTCTGCCATTACTTCGCAAGGCGGCATTTCTCTGATTATAGATATTCCGGGACTGCTGCGTTCATACGCCGGCAAGTTCGTGAACAACATGTACCGGGCAAAACTGGCATAGTATAAGTAGAATAATTTAATAAATATTGAGAGGACGTATAATTCATTCTGTTGTGATTTATGCGTTGAGGTATGAGTGTAAAAGTTTTAATAGTAGATGATTCATTCTTTTTCAGAAAGCGACTTTCGGAAGCTATCGACGGTAAAAAGGGGATAGAGGTAGTCGGTTTTGCCTCTAATGGTCGAGAGGCCATTGAGCTTGTGGAAAAACTCCGCCCGGACGTGGTAACTCTGGATGTGGAAATGCCTGAAGTCAACGGACTGGATGCCTTAAAAACAATAATGAAAAAGGATCCGGTTCCGGTGCTTATGTTTTCATCTCTGACTGCTTCCGGAACA
Organism: Ruminobacter sp. RM87; assembly: GCF_000701925.1. Lineage (NCBI taxonomy): Bacteria > Pseudomonadati > Pseudomonadota > Gammaproteobacteria > Aeromonadales > Succinivibrionaceae > Ruminobacter > Ruminobacter sp. RM87. The sequence goes on from NZ_JNKD01000007.1 coordinate 39,314, forward strand.
AAGGCGACAATCAGTGCCCTGGAATACGGAGCCCTTGATTTTCTGCCTAAAAATTTCAATGATCTTGCCGATCGCAAGACTGATGTTCTTGAAATTGTAACCAATAAGATACTTGCTCTTAGCAGAGCTCAGCATCTGGCGATGATAAAGTCTGTTTCTCACGGTATAGCTTCATCATCAAAGTCCGTGAAATTCGGCAGTGACGCCGGGCTGCTCTCAGATTCTCCGTCAGCTTCAGGTAAATACCGTGCAGACGTGTCAAAGCATAACGACTCCGTGCCTCGTTCAAGAACAACCGTGGCCGGTACAAGAAACTCCGTTTACGGAGATACGGAAAAAGCACATTCGGTTACCGGCTCCGTTCGTGACGACGGCAGGACGGTAGTGCCCCGAAAACCTTATTCAAACGACTTTAAAACTTTGACCAAACAGATTACGCGTAACATCAATGACCTGTCTGAAAATATCAGCCTAAGAAAAAAAGTGTCAGCTGACAGGGATCTTTATGACAAGGAAACCAAAAATGTTGCTGGAGATGTCGGGCAGCGCGAGAACAGAGCTGTTTCCGATATGAAATGGCGTGATGTTTCTTCTCAGGTTATCGACAAGGATATTCGTCAGCAGGAAAGTTTTAAGAAGAGTCAGAGTGACTTTCATAATTTCCAGAGATCCTTTAATGAAGACGGTAAGACCAAGGGGCAGGCACATGTAAGCTCATTTACATCAAAGATTGCTCCAAGCTTTTCGGATGCAAAGAAAGCAGTCGTGAGCAGTGGTGGTTCCGGTGAGAGTTCCGGTGATGAAATATCTTCCATCATCGGTGTGAATGATGATCAGCCGTTTGTCAGTCAGAGAATATTTGATGACGGAAAGAAGTCCGGGGAAAACGGCAGTAAATCAGAAGAATATTCAATTGTCGTCATAGGGGCATCAACCGGAGGTCCGGCTGCACTGTTTGAAATGATTGGAAAGTTTCCGGCCGATTTTCCGGTGCCGATTCTCATTGTTCAGCATATGCCTCAGAACTTTACCAAGGCCTTTGCTGAAAGACTTAATAAAATGAGTAAAATCAAAGTTTGTGAAGCACATGATAATCAGGAGCTTGTGGCCGGCTGTGTTTTTGTGGCGCCCGGAGGAATGCAGACCCTGGTGGCAAAGAATAACAACGGCAAACATATCCTGATGATAAAGAAAAGTCCTTCAGAACTGTATTACAGACCATGTATAGACGTAACTCTCGGCAGTGTCGCCAAATGCTACAGCAACAGGGTTCTCAGCGTGGTCATGACAGGTATGGGAGCTGACGGAACCAGAGGTTCCGGAATACTTCGTTCCGTAGGAGCATCAGTATGGGCTCAGAGTGAGAATTCATGCGTGATATACGGTATGCCTAAATCAGTTATAGAGGCCGGGTATGCTGACAGAATTGTGGAACTGGATGATATGTCCAGAGAAATAATTGAAGAAGTCTGCGGCAGATAGACTATGGATTATAAGCAGAGAGTGTTTTAGTTGATATGATTGTTTGGACTATTGCAAATCAGAAAGGTGGTGTGGGAAAAACCACATCAGCAATAACCATTGCCGGTATTCTGGCATCAGAAGGCAAAAGAGTTCTTCTTCTTGATACCGACCCTCATGCGTCCCTTACCGCGTGTTTCGGGTATGATTCGGACGAACTTGAACATACGATGCTTGATCTGTTTACCGATAATGATTATTCCTATGCCGGCATAAAAGAAACTATAATAAGCACTGACGTGGAAAACATAAGTATTATCGGCGGTTCCATAGCTCTGGCCACCCTTGATAAAACACTGAACAGGGACGGTGTGGGGCTTATTCTTAAAAAATCACTGCAGCAGCTGGATAAGGATTTTGACGTGGCCCTGATTGACTGTCCTCCGGTTCTCGGCGTCATGATGGTTAACGCTCTGGCTGCCAGTTCAATGATACTTGTGCCTACCCAGACAGAATTTTTGGCACTCAAAGGTCTTGAGAGAATGATGAAGACCTTTGAAATACTCAGAGGCACCAAGGCTGACGAAATGAATTACGTAATCGTTCCTACCATGTATGACAGACGAACCAAGGCTTCAAACCAGAGCCTTGAGTCCATCAGACATAATTATGCCGAGAGAGTATGGCGTGGAGTTATTCCTATTGATACAAGATTCCGTGATGCCAGTGAAAGACATCTGCCGGCATCAAAACTTTATCCTCATTCGAGAGGTGTTGAAGCATACAGGATGCTGATCGCTGATTTGCTTGCCGGAGGCGGTAGAGGTAAATGAGTCGATTAGATCAGCATGAGGCAATGGTGAATTATTTTAATTCACTGCTGACAGATCCATCAGAACAGGCCCAGCCTAAAAAAGCTGAGAAGGTCAGGGAAAGCTCGTCACAGAAGGAGGTGCTGGAAAAAACCTTCAACAGTGAAAGTCTGTCCAGAATGCTGGAGAATATCACATCCGAGGTTCTTGCCGCTCCGGTTTCCGAAAATTCTGAACCGGCCGCGAAGGTGACTGAGGCTGTTACTGAAGCAGTCAGTGAAAAGACTGAAACTGCAGTTGAGAATGAAGTTTCTGAACCTGAAAATGTAATTCAGACGGCCGTGGAGAATGAACAAGCCGTAAAGACAGATACCGTACAGGAAACAGCACCCGTGCATGAGGAGGCTGCTGATACCGAGGAGACGCAGGAGTCAGTTCTGCAGACCGGGGAACAGGAGCTGAAGAGCGAACGCTGGTGCAATATTGAAACCGACAGTGAATTTTCGGCACTCCTGTTCAAGGTGGCTGGTATTCTGCTTGCCGTTCCTCTTTTTTCACTCGGAGGCATATTCAAGCCCGTGAAAATCGACAAACTGTTCGGCAAGCCTGAATGGTATGCCGGAATGACCTGTATTCAGAAACAGAACGTATCTGTAGTTGATACGGCGAAGTGGATGCTTCCAGGAAAGGAAATAGTGGCTCACGAATATAATTTCGTCATTCTTTTGAAGAGCAAGGAATGGTGTCTGCAGTGCGATGAACTTGTAGGTACCAAAACGATAAAAAGAGAAGACGTGAAGTGGAGGGTTCTGCACGGCGACAGACCTTGGCTTGCCGGAATTCTGAAAAAGGAAATGTGCGCTCTTCTCCATGTTACCGAACTGGAAAAGATGCTGTCAAAAGGGCAGGATATATACATGAATCAGCCACAGAAAAACTTTGAACGTCATTAAATCGTCCGATTCGTCTGAAAAACCGGACATCGTGAGGTGTTAATCTCTTTTGGAACAGATTATGTCAGCTGAGCATAAAACACCGCTGATGTACGCTTTGTTTGTAAAATTCACCTTATCCGAGCCTGAAGTCCGCCCGCATTCCCTTTTTTTGTTGAATCAGTCATAGACTGATGTTTTCTTTTTAAAAATTGCATGGTGAATTGATTTCTTTATGTTATGTTTAAATCATGATGATTTAACAGGAGACAGCCATTATGATGGAGAACGAAGTTAAGCAGCAGGAAAAGAAAAAGGTTGATGAAGTATTGCGCTGGGTTACTTTTCAGCTGGATAAGGAAGTATACGGCGTGAACGTAATGCAGGTGCAGGAAGTTCTACGTTACACAGACATCGCTCCTGTTCCCGGTGCTCCTGCTTATGTTCTGGGCATAATAAATCTTCGCGGCAATGTGGTAACCATTATCGATACCAGACTTCGTTTCGGTCTCAGTCCGGCTGAAGTAACGGATAATACAAGAATAATTATCATAGAGGTAGATAAGCAGGTTGTAGGCATTCTGGTCGATAAGGTATCTGAAGTCGTTGATTTGTATCAGCACGAAATAGATCCGGCTCCGAATGTCGGTACTGATGCCAATTCAAAATTCATCAAGGGCGTATGTTACAGAAACGACTGCCTGATGATTCTCATTGATCTTGAAAAACTGCTCACTGATGATGAATGGCAGGAAATCAGCAATATCAGCTGATTAGAGAAAAAGGTGTAATAAATAGATGTTGGTTAATACAGACAGATATAAATAGTATATTTGTCTGTAGTTAAAACAGTATAGTATTTATTACATAAAAATAATAAATTATATATATTGTCGTTTTTTTGTACTTTTTTCACATATTTTTTAAATATGTGTGGATAAGTTCGTGATTTTACGTTACTATATTATTATGAAATCGTTATCAATTATGTGGTAACGGTTTATCTCTTCATAATAATATGATATTTGGTAATATAAATTGAGAGTTTATGAAATTACCAGCGGATATAAAGACCACCATTATATCCGCTTTTTATTTGCCAAAAATAAAAATGATATATAAAAATATATCAATAGTATATCTTAAATAATTTGTTTTTTATACTTAAGTACTTCTTCTTTTATTTTATAAATTATTACGGAATCCCTCATTTTATTAATATTCGTGATAACTCAGGTAATGGCGGGTGCTTTCAAAAAAATCATAAAGAGAAAAATTTCAGACAAAACATAATTCATTATGAAAAGGAAGGCTGATTTTCATGACGGTTGTGTTGAGTCGGTCCGCAAGGTTTTCTGCTGAAGCAAAATAATATGCAGTGTTCTGTAAACACTGTTATAATTCCATAATACGATAAGATTTCAATCCGTGAAGGTATTAAAGGGATTCCTTAATAAATGAATACTATATCTGAAGTACGCTGTTCAATTAACGAAATAGATTCCGAAATTTTACGTCTGCTGGCTAAACGCAAAGAACTTGATATAAAGATGGCAGATCTCAAATACAGTCAGGGGCTTCCGGTTCGCGAAACCAGAGAAAACGAACAGAGCATGCAGAAGCTGATGGATGCCGGCATGGAGCTGAATCTTTCTCCGGATTTTGTAGACAGTGTTTTCAGAACGGTTTTTGCCAATTCATTATCTCAGCAGATTTCATACATCCAGGGAATTGTGGGGATAAATCATCAGCTCAACAGAAAACTGAAAGTTTCTTTTTTAGGTAATGTAGGTACTTATTCATATCTTGCAACCTACAAGTATTTCAATTCCATCTGTGACTACATTCAGCCGAAGAACTGTACCACCTTTGATGATATCATCAGTGCCGTGGAAACCGGTGAATGTGACTGTGGCGTTCTGCCTATTGAAAATACTTCTTCCGGATGCATCAATGAAGTTTATGACCTGCTGCAGAAATCAAACGTTAAAATCATAGGAGAGCTGACTTATCCGATTGAACACACCATTCTGGTGAAGCAGGATACCGATTTATCAAAAATAAAGACCCTGTATGCGCATCCGCAGCCTTTCAGTCAGTGTTCCGACTGGCTGCATGCCAATCTGCCTGATGTTGAATTAAAAGCATGTTCTTCCTCATCTGAGGCGATGGATACCGTCAGAAAGCTGGATCGTGATGACTGCGCCGCAATAGGATGCAGAGAAGCCGGAGCCTTATATTCATTAAAGGCTATTCACGGCAATATAGCCAACCAGAAACGCAACATAACCCGTTTTATCGTTATCAGCATGAGCAATATTATCGTTCCTCCTGATATCGAGGCCAAGACTTCAATTACCTTTACCACTGAAAATACTCCTGGTTCTCTGGTGAGAGTTCTCAACGTGTTCAGCAGTCACAATATCAACGTGGTTAAACTGCAGTCAAGACCTAGAATTCAGAATAATCTCGATAATGAACCCAGAGGCGTGTGGGATGAAACCTTCTATGCCGATATCCTGATTAACGTCAATACACCTCTGATGACAGGTCTCATGGCTGAACTGAGACAGGTTACCGGTTCAATAAGAGTTCTCGGCTGTTATGCCGCAAGTGATGCTACAGGAAGATAAACTTTCGGGATCATACAGGAACCATGAATAATTCCGGCTGTTGCCGGAATTTTTTTGTCTGCTTTTTTTCAGTTATCTGGAGATTTGACTGAATTTTTCTGAAATATAAAAAAAACCATCACATTACAAAATGTGATGGTTGAAATTAATGAAGAAACACATGACTCCATAGGAAACTTAATGGAGAAAACACAGGTATGATAACCTTTTCATAACCAATTGCAAATAAGACTACATGTTTTTTGCATTAGCTGTCACAAAATAATGAATGAGCTGTATGTTATTTATTCAGAGTTGTTCTGATTGTTGAAATAATGAGCATTTCAGATATCTGAATACATATGAAAAGGAAAACAACAGTGGTTGTATACGTTTTACTGAATGAAAAAGGGACCCTGATGAGTCCCTTTGACAGTATCCGTTCGGAAAAGTGATTACTTGCAGGTAACGTTTACAAAGGTACCTGAAAGAGCCGGAGCGGTAATCACATTCTTTTTAACTGAACCGCCGAACAGGGATTTCATGGTACAGCCAGAGCTGAGACCAAGCTTGGCCCATACGTTATCATCGATGGTAACCTGACGTTCACCGGTACCGGTATTCATCACATAGATTACCTTGTCGTTCTTGTACTGCTTGAAATCTGCGTAGATTGAGTGATCACTGAACAGATGTACTCTCTTGCCGTGAGACAGGGCAGGGTGTGAGTCTCTGAGTTTCAGTACTGCCGCAACGGAATTCTTGAGCTTCTTTTCGTCTGCTGAAAGCTTGTTAACATGTCCGTCAGTTCTTGAAACGTGGTCATCGCACTGATGTTTTTCGATACAGTTCTTAGGCTTCTGACTGAATCCCTTGAGATCATCACCGGTTTCATCGCCGTAGTATATGGTTAAAGGACCGGACATGGCGGAGAGGAAGCTTATGGCAGCCAGATGGGCGTCATAGTAGCTCTGTCCGTTCTTTCCGTCTTCTTCAAGTTTTGCTCTCTGGAGAAGATCACCGAAACGAACGGTGTCATGGTTGGTGATGAAGTTGTTTAAAATTGACGCCTTGTTGTATCCTCTCATCTTGCTGAGGATTTCATCGTTAAGAGACTGAGCTGGAACACGGCAGTTGCCTGAAGTGAAAGGATCTTCTCTTGTAGCCAGAACCTTGGTAAGCTGACTGCGGAGAGGGAAGTTAAAGGCACTGCTTACACCATCGTTTACGAATACGTTCTTTTCGATTTCCTTTGGATTGTCTGTCCAGATTTCTGCAAGAGTATAGCCGAGAGGCAGGGTTCTCTTTGAACCGAGTACATAGGTATTACTCTTCTTTGCTGATTCTTCTTCAACGGCTTCGCGAATCTGCTTCCACTGTTCAGGGGTGAGCTGATATGCCTGGTCAAGTCTCCAGCCGTCGATCTTTGCTTCCCTGATCCAGTAGGTGGCTACTTCCTTAAGAAAATCCATTGATTCATCAACCTTGAAGCAGGTGCCTGCCTTCAATGTCATTTTGTCATCATGTCCTGTAATGTCGCGGCACATTCTGCTGAGAACCAGTTTGTTGCCGTTTGGACTTTCGGTCTTTACGTTAACTTTTGCATGACCGAATACACCGTCGAGGAATACGTACATTCCCTTGGAATGGGCAGCATTAACGAGTTTCTTTAAATCGGTCTTGGTACCGAATCTAGGATCAATTGAGAAGTAATCGGAGGTAAAGTAGCCGGTTCCGTCAAGGAAATCGTCTGAAGTCTGCTGATTCTCCATCTTGGTTGTGGTGAAAATAGGGGTTAACCAGATGGCATTTGCACCGGTTGACTTGATGTAGTCGAGGTTGTCGATAATGCCTTTGAGGTTACCCTGATGACTGCTTGGACCATAGGATACGCCTACGCCTTGAGCTCCTTTTTTACCGTGCATGAAGCTTTCAACCATGATCTGATAGATTCTGAGATCGCAGAATCTGCTGTCCCCGTTGAAGCAGCCCTTATTGTCATTGGTAGTCAGGTTCAGATTTTTGGCAGAAATTTCCACCGGCTGTGTTGAACCGCTTCTGGTACAGTTTATGGTATCAGGATTATTTTCCTGCTGCCATGCGAATTTTTTTGGAGCTCCTGAGGTTGAATTACATCCTGCAACAAGAAGTGCCCCGAGAACGGTGGTAGCGATTATTGATTGTTTTATCATTAGCGTATTCCTTTTATGTCCATTATTATATTTTTCATTTTCACGTGTTCTTGCACATAGTGCATGAATGTTTCCTTCCGTTCTTTATTGTCTTATGGATGAACCGAAGAAAATGATACATGCGAATAAATGACAGTGTATTTATAAACAAAAAATTACCTGAGGAACAGGTAATTTTTTTTATGCATATAAAAACGTTCAGATTGTAACTGTTTATGAAAAATTTTAGGTTGTTACAGTTCAAATTATTAGATAATTATGTGATTAATGACATGTTATGAAAAGGCGGAATGCGTCCGCCTTTATAAGGATTGGCGCAGTACGGAAAATATGACCTACGAAGACTTGGGAGCCGGGTACAGAGCTCCCATTATTTCAGGTTCGGAGGAACCTGTTATTCCTGTCATGTCGATTTTTTCCCTGTTTATGAATTTGTATCCCAGCCAGGCAAATGCCATGGCTTCAAGATAATCAGGATCCACTCCGATTTCTCTGATGCCGGCGACTTTAAGATGACCGCTTCTGCCAGCATGGAATGCTATTCGTTCCATGAGATGGCTGTTGTGACAACCGCCGCCGCAGACATATATTTCACCTTTTTCTCCGAATAAATCAATGCCCTGAACAATCGTTACGGCAGTGAGTTCAGTTACTGTTGCCAGCATGTCGTCAGGACACAGGTTCTGAAGTATTGAGCTTCGATTGAGATAATCACCGTTGAAAAGCTCGCGTCCGGTGGATTTCGGAGGCTTAGCCTTAAAGTATGGTTCATCGAGAAGTTCTTCAAGGGCTTCAGCACTGACGGTACCGCGGGAAGCATGTTCTCCGCTGAAATCGCTCGGCTGATTCAGGTATTTCCGCGCAAGCAGATCAATCATGGTGTTGCCGGGGCCTGTGTCGAATCCGGATACATTATGTCCTGGAATCAGTACGGATACGTTGGATATGCCGCCTATGTTTACGATGTATCTTGGAGTGTCCGGACTGGCACATATTTCCTGGTGAAAAGCAGGCACCAGCGGAGCCCCCTGACCGCCGAGAGCAAGATCCATGGATCTGAAGTCGCAGGTCACGTCAATTCCGGTAAGTGCCGCCAGCAGGGCGTGATTGCCCAGCTGAACCGAAAACCCGTTTTCAGGTTCATGACGGACGGTCTGACCGTGAGAGGCTATGGCGGTGATGTCCTCGGGAGTCAGCTTCTGCCTGATGAGCAGTTCCCTGATTCCTTCCGCAGCAGCCTGTGCATAACGGCATCCGAACATTCCCGCCCTGTGAATTTCATTTTCTCCGGGAGTGCACAGGGCATTTATCGCTTTTCTGTCCTCTTCAGACCATTTCTTTTCAAGTGCGGCCACCAGTCTTATTCTGCCGCCTTTCTGAAAATCCACCAATGCCACGTCAATCGCGTCAGCGCTGGTTCCTGACATAAGTCCTATGTATAAAGCCATTGTTACTCCGTGAGGCTGAGGTCTGTCAGAGCCTCCGTAAATTATGTGTTTGTCGAAAACCGGGATTGAAGATAACTGTTGTCTTTTTGGGAAGAAACATTCAGCGGTTCCGTCTCTGGTTATAATACTTTAGCATGAGATGTCTGAGATATCGATAATTTTATACCTTATTTTGCTTATAGTCTGTGGTAAATTTTTGCTTTTACCTCTATAATGCAAGACGGAAATTTTTTTGTATTTTTTTATTTAAATCGGTTAAACGGATTCTGCCGTTTTTAATGGTTAAAACCAGCGGCGGAACTGTTGCCCTTTATAGATGGAGTATAGGTGATGATTTCAGTTGATGAGGCGTTGTCAGAGATTGTTCGTGGTGCCGATTCTGTAATTTCGGTTGAAGGATTAAAGGCAAAGCTTGAAGAAGGCAGACCATTGAGAATTAAGCTCGGCATGGATCCTACAGCTCCGGACATTCATTTAGGTCACACCGTAATCTTAAACAAGCTGAGAGTTTTTCAGAAGCTTGGTCATGAAATCATTCTGATTATCGGTGACTTTACCGCGGCGGTAGGTGACCCTACAGGCAAGAATGCAACCAGACCCCCTCTTTCAAGAGAAAAGATTCTGGAAAATGCCAAGACCTATGCGGAACAGGCTTTTAAGATTCTTGATGAAAGCAAGACCAGAATCGTGTACAACTCTGAATGGCTTGAAAAGCTCGGAGCTTCCGGCATGATCAAGCTTGCATCACGTCAGACCGTTGCCAGAATGCTTGAACGAGATGATTTCAAGAAGAGATATGCAGCAGGTCAGTCCATTGCCATTCACGAATTCATTTATCCTCTGCTTCAGGCATACGATTCAGTTCATTTGAAGGCTGACGTTGAACTTGGCGGTACCGACCAGCGCTTCAACCTTTTAATGGGGCGTGAACTGCAGAAGGAAGAAGGATTAAGTCAGCAGGTTGCCATCATGATGCCTCTGCTCGTAGGTCTTGACGGGGTCAAGAAGATGAGTAAGAGTGCCGGCAACTACATCGGTGTTCATGATGCTCCTAATGACATGTTCGGCAAGATCATGAGCATCAGTGATGACCTGATGTGGAACTACTATGAACTTCTCAGTGAACGTTCACTGAAGGAAATTGAAGAGTTCAAGTCCGGAATTGCTGCAGGTACTGTAAATCCTAGAGACGTGAAGATTACCCTTGCAAAGGAAATCATTACCCGTTATCACGGAGCCGAAGCTGCAGAAGCCGCTCATCAGGATTTCGTAACCAGATTCTCAAAGAATGCAATTCCTGACGATATCCCAGAAGTAACCGTATCTTTAAACGGTAACGATACTCTTCCTGTAGGCAATCTGCTCAAGGAAGCAGGCCTCGTTGCATCAACCTCTGACGCCATCCGCATGATCAGGCAGGGGGCTGTAAAGCGTGACGGCGAAGCTGTAACCGATACCAAGCTTCCTGTAAGTGCCGGTGAAGCCGTATGGCAGGTCGGCAAGAGAAAGTTCGCAAAGGTTACTCTCGCGTAATCCGGAATAAAAACGGACTTTCACGGAAAGTGTAAAAGATAATGCAGAACGGAGACGTTCTGCATTTTTTTTAGCCTTAATTCATCGGTCATCCTCCGTATTTTGCGTGAAGGTTAAAGGAATCACTAAGTCTGACGTATTCTTTTTTTACACGGTCACGTAAAAGTGATAAGTTTATGTTAATGATTCTTTTTGAGGATTAACTGTTTAAGGAATGATTGTATGGATGGTAAATCTCTGATTGTTTCCTCTCTGCTTCTCGGAGCCTGCTTCATAGCCGGTATGTACACACTGGCTCCTACTCTGGAAATGACGGCAAAGCATCTGATTGAATCGGAAAGACTGGTTACGGTTAAAGGGCTTGCTGAACGCATGGTAAAAGCCGATCACGTGTATATTCCCATCGGATATTCCGTAAAATCATACAGCCATTCTGACGGTCTGCAGATGATTGATGCCTACAGGGCCCAGGTGCTTGAACATATCAAAAGATACGGTATCAGGGATAATGACATCGGCTTTTCCATGCCTTCGATGTATACCTTCAGTGAAGGCAGTAACGGAACCGGCAGACAGGTGTACAGCATCAGTGCAGGTGTTTATGTATCCACGGATAACATGGAAGCCGCAGAAAAACTTAAAAACAGTTTTTATGAGCTTATGAATGCCGGTATTCCTCTGACTGACCAGTCATGGGATATCAGGTATACCTATAACGGACTTAATGACATAAAACCTGCGATGGTCGAGGAAGCCACACGAAATGCCAGAGAGGTTGCGGAAAAGTTCGCCAGGGATTCAGGTTCGTCACTCGGTAAAATCAAAACCGCCAATCAGGGAGTTTTTTCCATTAACGGTGATGATAAGGATCCGAACAAACTTGTCAGAGTTGTTTCCACTGTTCAGTTCTACCTGAATGATTAGTACCTTCCGTCTGTCGTAATCATGATTTTATTAAACGGTTTTACGTTCGCGTAAAGCCGTTTGTTGTCTCTGATATTCGCTGATGAGGAGAGCTCCAGAGTAAAATGGTATTTATTCCCATTTAAAAACTTGGTAACGGAAAACTGAAAAAGGCATAATTATATACATGAGTGTATGTTTTTTTTGATTGAAAATTATGAAGAATAACGAAGAGGAATATGGATATAACAGCCGTTCCGGGAATGTTAACGGCGGTTCTCAGGGACTAGGCATTGTACGGATTATAGGCAGAAAGGAAACTCAGAGTCATGCTGGCATCAGTGTCTGTTCTCCCTGCAGTCATGATTCAGACGGCTCATCACCGGTTTCTGAATTTGAAGATGTGAATTTGCGTAATTACCGGCAGATACATCCGGATGACGGTTCCCTCTATTTTCTGGCCAGGGAATTGGACTGTCCTCACTGCTCATCCTTAATTGTTGCGGATCTGCAGAGTCTGCCGTATCTGGCCGATGCCTCATATAATCTTCTTACCAGAACTCTGGTCTTAAAGCCGAAATCCCCTAAAAGCATACCGGACGATATTGAGAGTACGGTTAGCGAAATCATTCACAGGTATGAACCTGATGTAACCGTTGTTCCGTTGTCAGACGGACATGAATCCATCAGTACGGACGAAAAAGAGGACACAATTTTCGGCGTTTCCCTTAAAATCAGACTGATAATAGGGCTTGCGGTTTTTGCTTTGGGGCTTGGTCTCTATTACGGATTTGCAGAGTTGTCAGGCGTGAGAATTACCGCCTGCATACTGCTTCTGGTTTCTTACCTTGCTGCCGGCGCCGATGTTCTTCTTGATGCGGTCAGAAAGATTAAAACCAGTCCTTTCAGTGAACAGATGCTCATGACCGTGGCATCTCTTGGTGCGGTAGCCATCGGTGAATACCCGGAAGCCGCTGCCGTAATGATCTTTTACCAGGTTGGAGAATATTTTCAGGACAGGGCTGTTAATCATTCCAGGGCATCCATAAGGGCTCTGCTCGATATCTGTCCCGACAAAGCCAGTCTGCAGACAGACGATGGAATTGTCGAAGTCAGAGCTTCTGATGTAAGAATCGGAGACAGGGTGGTGGTAAGACCGGGAGAGAAGGTTCCATGTGACGGAGTGGTCATAAGCGGTCATGCCGGGATGGATACATCCAATCTTACGGGGGAATCCGTTCCCCGTTCAGTATCAGAGGGCAGTGAGGTATATTCAGGTTTTATTTCCCGCGACGGTGTGATTGAGGTGGAGGTTCGAAAGAAAGCTGACGATTCCGCCGCGTCGGAAATTATCAGAATGGTTGAAAAGGCGGGGGAAAGAAAGTCCAGAACTGAAAATTTCATATCAGTGTTCGCAAAATACTATACACCTTCAGTGGTAGCCCTTGCGGTACTTACGGCTCTGATTCCTCCTCTGCTTTTCGGAGAAATGTGGTCGGTGTGGATAGAGAGGGCTCTTATATTTCTGGTGGTTTCATGTCCGTGTGCTCTGGTGATATCCATTCCTCTTACCTATTTCAGCGGTATAGGCGCGGCCTCGGGACGCGGTATTATGGTGAAGGGCAGTAATTATCTGGATGCTCTGGGAAAGGCAGGTGTGGTGTTCTTTGATAAAACAGGAACACTTACCAGAGGAACCTTCAGACTGAGCAGTATTACGGGCAGCGGAATCATGAGTGATGATGAGCTTCTCAGACTGGTGGCCTCAGCCGAGAATGGATCGGCTCATCCGATTGCCAGGTCAGTTACCGAAGCAGCTGAAAAAAGAGGCCTTTCCTTACTGAATATTTCTGATTTTCAGGAGATTTCCGGCCGGGGAATCAGAGCCGTGGCAGACGGAAAAACGGTACTTGCCGGTAACGACAGGCTTCTTAAGGATGAAAATATTTCTGTCCCAGACATTTCAGCTGTGGGAACGGTTATTCATGTGGCTGCGGACGGAGTTTATGCAGGAACTCTGGTGGTAGCGGATGAAATCAGGGAAGACAGTGCCGCGGCCGTAGATAAACTGAGTAAGATGGGAATTTCATGCGTAATGCTTACCGGAGATAACGACAGCATAGCAGCTTCGGTTGCCGGACATGTGGGAATAAGTGAGTATCATGCGTCTCTTTTCCCTGCTGACAAGGTGTCTCTTGTCGAAAAGTCTCTTAAGAAAATTCATGAGAAAAACAGGACTGCAGTTTTTGTGGGCGACGGTATCAATGATGCTCCGGCTCTTGCTCTCGCCGATGTGGGCATAGCCATGGGGGCAATGGGATCTGATGCCGCCATAGAGGCTGCTGATGCCGTTATTATGAGTGACGAGCCCCGTAAACTTGTTACCGGTATCGGAATAGCCCGTAAGACCGGTACTATTGTCAGACAGAATATAGTGCTGGCTCTTGCGGTGAAGTTTCTGCTGATGATTCTGGGGGCAATGGGAATTGTGGGAATGTGGTTCGCGGTTTTCGGAGACGTGGGAGTTATGATTCTGGCGGTACTTAATTCCATGAGAATGATTTTCAACCGCAGGTCTGCATAACCTTACCTGTTTCCGGGAAGGTTTAATTTGACGAAAAGAAAAGACTCTCTGCCTGGTTTCAGAGAGTCTTCTTTTTTATGGATTTTTCAGGCTACATTTCAATTTTGTAGCAAGGCTTGTATTCGTGAGTCTGCAGTTTGAATCTGCCCTGAGCCACGAAATCGGCAAGAAGTCTGTCCATGGACTGCATGATGCCGGCATCACCGCGTATGACGTAAGGACCTTTTTCGTTAATCTGCCTGATGCCGAATTCCTTTACGTTACCGCATACTATGCCTGAAAACGCCTGACGCATGGTGGCTGCCAGCTTGTATGGTTCCATGTCTTTGACGATATTCAGGTTGTACATGTTTTCGTGAGTAGGTACAAAAGGAATCTGCAGTTCTTCCGGAATCTGTACCGTCCAGTTGAAGCAGTAGGAATCACCTATAAGGGTACGGTGATCCTTTACCATTTCCATGGACTTTTTAATCTGTACGGCCACTTCTTCCGGATCATCAATGATTATTTTGTACGCTCTGGAGGCTTTTTCACCTAAAGTGTCCATAATGAATCTGTTGATGGTATTGAAATAATCTTCACTTTCCCTGCCACCGGTAAGAATCAGCGGAATCTGTTCGTGCCTGTTTGCCGGCAGAAGCTTGATGGAAAGAATATACAGCAGTTCCTCCACGGTCCCCGGTCCTCCCGGAAAAACGATAATGGCATTGCCGAAGCGGACAAATGCTTCAAGTCGTTTTTCAATGTCAGGCAGAATAACCAGATTGCTTACCATGGCATTAGGCGGTTCTGCGGCAATGATTGAAGGTTCAGTCAGACCTACGAACCTGCAGGTGCTGGAATTCTGCTTTGACTGACCGAAATTTGCTCCGACCATCGGGGCCTCCATAACTCCCGGACCGCAGCCTGTGCAGATGTCAAATTTACGTAAACCAAGCTGTACGCCGACATTGTATGCGTAGTCATATTCCGCCTTGCTAATGGAATGTCCTCCCCAGCAGACAACTGTGTTCGGGTTTTTTCCTGCAACCAGAATCTGTGCCGAGCGGAGAATACTGAAAATGACATTGGTAATCATTTTCCCGTGACTCAGGGCATTTTCATCCATTCCCGTAGGCAGAATATGACGTGGGGACAAGGTACTCATTCTGATGATGTCTCTGAGTACGGCATAGAGGTTAATCTGGATGGATGTAATGATTTCTCCATCAACAAAGGCTGATCTTGGAGGATTGATAAGTTCAAGCTTCACACCGCGTTCGTTGCGGACCACCTTTATGTCAAAATCTGAAAATTTATCCAGAAGTTCCTTGGCATTGTCAGTCTGAACCCCGCTGTTTAAAACAGCAAGAGAACAGTTGCGGTACAGATCGTAGAGTTCACCGTAGGCGGTGTCGGAAAGACTTTCCGCTTCTATCTGAGATAACAGCGCCATCGCTTCAGGAGGCTGAATTACGGAAATCATATTTTACCTGCCTTTAATAAGTTAAAACGAAGTAATGATGTCACGTGAATCCGGCTGAAATTTCCGGATGACGTCAGCGGACATCGGATATATGGGCATATACTTCTAATTCTATGTAATTTATCAGATGATTTGAGAATTTTATGGCTGATTTTTGACTGACATGCTAATAAATCTGCATGATTGTTATTAATTAGGCACAGGCTGATTTAAAAAAGCCTGAGACTGACTATTGGCGGTCTCAGACTTTTAAGCTCGGGTGCTACAGTTTCTTCAGTTCCCTGAGTTTCTGTCGGAGCTCTTTGATTTTTGATGATTTGTCCGGTTTTTCAGGCTGATAGTGAATACTGCGGTAGAGACGGTACATCTGTGCAAAAAGTTCTGCATAGTGACTGTTTTTCTCTGCCAGCATACTGCAGAAACGGCCGTAGGTATGCCATTCTACCATTTCTACGTTTTCCTTTTTCAGAATTATCATTACTGCCTTTCGCATTACAGCAAGTTCAGGAGATACCGTTCTGTCGCTTTTTTCTCTGGATGTAAACAGAATTATGGCAATATAAGTAATGAATGACAGCACCACCAGGCCGAGAACGGCAATGATACTGCCTTTAAATATACTCTGCTGTCTTTCGGAGTCGAAGTTAAGTACAAACATGGTCCATTTCATGTCCATGTATTCCTTGAGACTGACAAGACCAGACAGTATGCTTTTTTCAGCAGTGATGCCGTTTGATGCTCCGATAACGGATTGTTCACTGATGCCGTTGCTGTTCCATTCTGCTACCACAGCCGTAGGATCAAGCTCAACCCATCTGTTGTTTATGAAAGCTTCAACCCAGGCATGAGCATCATATTCACGGAGAATGACATAGTTTTCATTACGATTGAGTTCACCGCCCATATAACCTCCCACTATGCGTGAGGGGATTCCTGCCATTCTGAGCATTAGTGCCATTGCATTGGCGTAATGTACACAGTAGCCGAGTTTTCTGGAAAAAATCAGCTCATCAAGATAGTCCGTGGTCTGATATCTGCCGGGGGACAGTGTGTATCTGAAACTGTTGCCGGAGAAGAACTTTAGGATTGCATTAGCTTTTTCTTCGTCACTGTCAATTCCTTCGGTAAGTTCCTTCACCAGAGCCTGAGTTCGCCTGTTGGTGAGTGTATTGAATGACAGAACTTCAGTACGCTGACGACGGTCTAGTCTTTCAATCCGTTCTTTCAGATCCGTAAGATAGGTGAAATGAAAGTACTGTCTGCCTGCTCCTGAATTGTTTGCGGAGAATACGTCGGTGGAAAGATAAAATACTCTTTTTGTATCCGTACTGGTATTTGAATATTTAAGAGTTGGAATATACGGGGTTCCGGTATTTTCCAGAATGACGTCATAATCGATTGTCCGGGAATGGCCCTGAGCCTGCGGCTTTGGAAATTGCAGATATTTATACCACTGGAGCTGTCGTCGCATGGATGAATCACGTTCACCTTCAGTCCATCCGCTGAAGGAATAATTTTCGTAGACAATTGCTCTGAAGTATCTTGATGACGGAATGTCTCCGTGAAAGACTACCCTGGCTATGATTCTGTCTGAAGTCGACATGTTGCCCAGACCGTTAAGGTCGAGTTCTGAACTTATGCCTGAAAGCGACTGCTCGATATTGGGGATTACCCAGAATGCTCCGGTTCTCGGCAGTACGAGGAACATTACAACCGTGACCGGCACGGCCGGAAGAATGATTCTGAACATCAGTTTAAAATCTTCCCTGATTGTCTGTACATGCGTAATTGACACAAATGCCCAGATAATCATGATGCACATGGTCAGGATGTACAGCAGAATATAGAATTCATAATGGAATATCAGAGGTACAGCGGTTAGAAACAGCAGGGCGGTACATTGAACATAAAGATCTCTTTTATTGGCATATTCCAGAAATTTAAGGGCACATCCCATCATAAGCAGGCTGATGAAGGTATCGGCCAGATTTCTAAAAATCAGGGCGCTGGCCGCAATAATAAAGATACCTATAAAGGAAATTATTCTGATATAAAAACGACTCAGAGGGCGGATTACGTGGGTGGCGCTCAGAATACGCAGTATTATGGCCAGAATGCAGATAACCGAAATTCCGGTATAAATATGGGAAAAAGACATCAGAGAGCATATGGTATAGATGCTGCCCATAAGTATAAGTGATTTGTTGTTGGTAACTAGCATGGGATACCTCAGTGTCTTTAGATGGAAGAATTATTGTATAAGGCCAGCTGTTTCAGTATTCTCTGCTGATGTTCATGACCGAAGCCCGGTGATATGTAGATTTCCCTGAATTTAAAACCGAACTGTATGTTTCTGCGGGTAAGATCCGTAACGGCATAGGTCAGCATGGAAATCTGTTCTTCAAGTTCACGGCTTTTTATACTGTTTTCGGTAAGATACATATCCATGGCGTCATCGGCGGAGAAGTCCTTTACCATCAGTCCTCTGCCAAGTGCCAGCTGTTTCCAGTCAATCAGATTTACGGAATCACCGGGAGTGTATTTTTTCAGTCCGGAAATTTCATCGTTGCCGTGAGTGTTTGTTGATCGGATGCCGTCGTTTTTACTGACCGGAACCCCTGCTTCCTTCTGCAGCATGTATTCGCAGCTTACGGGTTTTGGATAAACCAGAACCATTTCATCAAACGAGCAGTAGGAGAAGCCTCTTATCAGCCCGAGAGGATACAGTGATTCAATTTTAATTACGGGGATCTCGAAATATCCTCTGCGCGGGCATGAACAGGTCAGCTGACTGTTGTGACCGGCTGGAGTATTTTCAATAAAAATATCCGGACCTTCACCTGTCATCAGGTGCAGTTCCCTTACGTTATGGCGTGAGTCAGCGTTGTTCAGGTACAGGGGAATATATATGGATTCACCTGCGTATATGTTGTTCGGCGATTCCCTGTAGGAAATACTAAGTCCCCTGAGGTTCTCATAGCTGTAGTAGACGCTGGTTATTAAGACAGACAGCGCAAAAAGAGCTATAAACAGCACGAGGTTGTTTTCATAGTTGAGCCCGAAGCCTATCATCAGCACACAGGTGATGATGAAAATAATGCCGCTTTTGTTGGGGAGCAGATAAATGCGGCGTCTTGTCAGTGCTTCCCCGCTACTGATGGCCCATCTTTTTTTGCTGCGGTATGACATATTCTTATACGTTAGGATTTATCTTGTGTAAAATCTTGCTGCTGAAGGTGTTGGAGTTAAGTGTAGCCAGGTTTCCTTTACGCAGTCTGTGTTCCGCAACATGAGGGAATACCGTCTGCACATCGTCAGGTGCCACGTAGTCACGTCCCTTTGCATAGGCATAGGCACGGCTTACGGCCAGAAGAGCGATGGCTGCGCGAGGAGAAAGAGGATTAGGTATGTCCTGATCCTTTCTGGTTGCTTCACAGAGGTCCATAATGTAGTTTATGATGGCGTCAGACGCATGGACGTGTTCAACCTCTTCCTGCATCTTTATGAGTTCGGTTCCGTTAACAAGAGGTGAAAGGTTAATCGGTCCGTTTTCCCTTTTCAGAATTCTCATTTCCTGAGCTCTGGCAGGAAAGCCTAGTTCAATACGCAGGGTGAAACGGTCAAGCTGAGATTCTGGCAGAGGAAAAGTGCCAGCCTGATCAAGAGGATTCTGGGTGGCTATTACAAAAAACGGCTCCTGAATCTTATGTGTTTCTCCGTCAAAAGAAACCTGATGCTCGGCCATTACTTCAAGAAGCGCACTCTGGGTTCTCGGAGAGCCTCTGTTGATTTCATCCGCCAGAAGCATGTTGGTGAATACCGGACCTCTGTGAAATTCAAAGGTATGCTGATTTTCATTGTAGATATTGGCTCCGAGCAGATCTCCTGGGAGCATGTCGGCGGTAAACTGTACACGCTGACATTCGAGTCCGAGTACCTGTGATAAGGCTCTGGCCAGAGTTGTTTTTCCCATTCCCGGAAGGTCTTCTATGAGAAGATGCCCTTTTGCGAGAATACAGCTGAGGGCAAGGGTTATCTGCTGTTCCTTGTCGAGAATTACTGTGGATACGCTTTTGATGATGTCTTGACAGTTTGCCATGGGGATTCCTCCGGTTTCGGCAGGAAACACACCGAACACGCCTAGTGACCAGTGTGCTGTTCTATTGTTGATTAAGATTGTTTGTCAGTATTGCTATGTATAATTATAGTCTAGGAGAATAATCATATAAATAAATGATATAGATTTTTGCGATTAGGTAAGGATAAAAATGTTTAAGACGTTGATGAGTTGATATTTGCGGATAAAAAATCTCCCACTCAGGGGAGAAAAATGAGAAGAATGCAATAAAGTAAAAGAATCCCAAATTGGCGGACTATACATATGTAAGCTAAATGAATCCGCCAATTGTTTTACTGTTCTTTTCTAGGTCGTCCCCGAGGCCTTTTTTGATCGAGTACGTGAAAATCTTTCTGTAAATAGAAAAACATCCTGAGAATTTTTTTAAAGCAGTGACCTTCCGGTTACTGCTTTTGTGTTATTAATATTACCTGTTTGTTTTTATAAGTCAAGATTTATGTTTTATGAATAAAATAGTCAATTATTTCTATTGAAATTTAACTATTTTTATTAAAAAACAAAATAATCAATAGACGGAAGTTTCAGCTTCCGTCTTTTGTTTATCCCAGAAATCAGTCTGGTAATCGGCCTTCATACATTATCTGAAATTCACCGTAGATTACTCCCCAGTTTCTTAGAGGCATGGTCCATTTTTTGGTTGCTTCAAAAGTGGAAAGATACAGTGCTTTCAGCAAGGCCTGGTCACTCGGAAATACGCTTCTTTGGCGATTCAGTTTGCGGTAAGACGCATTAAGACTTTCAATGGCATCGGTGGTGTAAATAACCTTTCTGACTTCAGCTGAGAATTTAAAAATCGGGCATATTGCATCCCAATTGTCATACCAGCGTTTCATGGCTCTTGGATACTTATCCTGCCACTTCGCCGTAACATGGTCCAGGGCCTTTCTGCCGTCTTCTTCATTCGCTGCCTGATAGATTGTTTTTAGGTCTCTGGCAAATGCTTTACGGTCTTTTTCCGGAACGTATTTTAAGGTGTTTCTTATTTGATGGACGATACATCTCTGGTATTCTGTCTTAGGAAAGGCTACGGAAATGGCTTCTTTAATACCGCTGAGCCCGTCAGCACAGATAACCATGATGTCCCGAACACCTCGGTTCTTTAATTCATTTAGGCTGGAAAGCCAGAATTTTGCACTTTCGTTTTCTCCGACATGAATGGATAGTACTTCCTTGCGTCCAGAACAACTGATACCTAAAATCACATAAGCCGCCAGCTTTCTGATAATACCGTTATCCCTTACCGAATAATGAATGGCATCAATAAAAACAACAGGATAAACATCCTCTAATGGTCTGTTTTGCCATTCTTCTATTTTTGGCAGAAGCTTATCCGTAACATCAGATATAAAACCTTCAGACGCCTCAAAGCCGTATATTTCATAAAGCGTGTCAGAGATTTGTCTGGTGGTCATTCCTCTGGCATACATGGCAATGATCTTCTGGTCTATTTCAGATATGTATTTCTGTCTTTTCTTGACAATCTGCGGTTCAAAAGTTGATTTCCTGTCCTGAGGTACATCAAGTTCCAAACTGCCCATGCTGGTATTGACGGTTTTCTTTTTATAACCGTTACGATAATCATCACTGTCTGAACGTTCGGATTTCTGGTACCCAAGATGCTGCTCCATTTCAGCTTCCATCATATCTTTGATGGTACTGCCTAAAAGATCCCTAAGAGCAGCCTGTATGTCGGCTACGGTTTCGATATTATATTCCTGAAGAAGCTGTTTGATAATCTGATGCTTCCCTTCAGTCATCTGGATCCTGTGGACGGACTTTTTTTCTTTAACCATAATGCAAAACTCCTGATTATATAAGTTAAATTATATCTCAGGAGTTTTTCTGACATTTTTAGCTATATGTAATTTACAGAGTTTGGTTCACACACCCGGTCAGTATTTACTTCCATTGCCTTCGAAGGAAACAACCGTGAACCCGTTCTCCTTACACCAGTTTTTAAGATGCTTCAGGCAGTTAAAGTCATCAGCTGACGGAGGTGAATACTCATCAGGCGGACAGAACACCTCAAATGAGCTGTCCAAAAATTCGTTAAGCTCATTCTCGGCTTCCATCAGAAAGTCATCAAACATCCTATCCAGATAATCACTGATTTGGTCTTCAATCAGGATGGTCAGTTCATCACAGCTTATAAGCGGCGTTATTTTCAGATCTGAGGATAAATTATTCAGGATGAGCTTTGTATCTTTCGGTCTTATTGTAAAGTGGGCATCGTAATTACATTCGATGGGGGCATTGTTTCCATACCAGTAGCCTGAACCGTACCAGTCCAGATCCAGATCTTCTGAAAGGAACTCCTCAATCTCTGATTGTTCTCCGTTCCATTTTCTTCTGTTATCTTCGGAATAGAGAGATGCCAGTATGCAGGCCACATATTCGGATATTCTTTCGGTAAGACCGCATTCTTTACTTATGGTTTCGGTGAATGCGGCAATGTCATCCGCAATATCCTCATTGTCGTAGAGAATTTCGTTCAGGAGGACCAGCAGTATTCCGCCGGCAATGTTTTTAGGGCAGACCTTTGCATCCGTGAGCTCGAGGTAAACCTCATAAGGTTCGTCGTGCAGGTAATCCACGCCTTCTCTTTCAACTATTTCTTCCAGCTTTTTAATTGTCTGATTCATATCTTACCGGTTCTCCTTTCACTGTCTTTATTACAGACAGTTTTGCAGTACGAATGTTCAGGGAAAATAATCAGTAAATTTTTGCACCGATGTTCTTCTGCTTTAGAGACTGTGAGCAGGAGAATGTCTTTACTCATGATAAAACATGCTGACTATGCAGAATGCAATCAAGTTCTAAGTTTTTAATTTATCGTACATGTATGATTACTAAAACAGGTTAGCATGATGAGTTTCCTGATAGATTAATTAACAATAAAAAATGGAAAAGGCTGCCTGTTTTTAATATAGCTGGTGTGGGAAAATCAGAGGCTTCTGGCATGATAGTGAAAAATCATGTCATCTTAATTAACTGTTAGAAATTAAAAAAGCCACCTGTTATCCTTTAATAAACCATTACTTAAAGGAGTGCTAACAGATGGCTTCAGCTGATACATTATGCAAGAAATTGCTCGGTGTCAAGTCCGCAGTTGTAACCGGACACGATTTTTATCAGGATTCAGACGGACTTAACCATCTTCGGATTCATGCTCGATCAAGTAAAAGAAAACATAAAAAAACACGAGACGATATTGGAATATATCTCGTGTTTGAGAAGATCGTTACCTTACAAGGGTTTCTAGATAAATTTATATAGTACAGTGATTTGGGAAGGTTTTAATAAAGATTAATATGCAATGTGTAATATTTGTACAGGTTGTGATTATGGAAATTAGGCAGCAATGGAAAGATCTTTTTTGCTGTCATTTTTTTCTGTCGCCTCTTCGTTCTCTTCAACAACCGTGAGAGTTACGGCATGCAGACCGTGATCTGTAATTTCTGCAGTGTAATCAACCAGCTGACCAGGTTTGAGAGTTCTGTATCCGTTCATGGCAATGGCGGTATAGTGTACAAAAACATCTTCCTTGCCTTCAGCAGGGACTACAAAGCCAAATCCTTTGGCGTTATTAAACCATTTTACGGTACCTCTTAGCATGTGAAATGCCTCCATAAGTTTAACAGGGAAAGAATAGTAATATACTTGTGTTTAAGCAAAAAACATGCCATTTAACAGGAATAAAAATATGATTAAGCCGGATATTCTCTTCTAAAATTAAAAATTTGACATAAATCAGAGAAAAGAGGATGTGCCGTAACTGATAAACCGGAAGAATGACATCAGTTCGGTCTTATACATATTCGGAAGACTGTCGGTGCGGATGAAGT
Source organism: Ruminobacter sp. RM87 (assembly GCF_000701925.1). Classification (NCBI taxonomy): domain Bacteria; kingdom Pseudomonadati; phylum Pseudomonadota; class Gammaproteobacteria; order Aeromonadales; family Succinivibrionaceae; genus Ruminobacter; species Ruminobacter sp. RM87. Next base: position 63,239 of record NZ_JNKD01000007.1, read on the forward strand.
CAATGACGGAATTAATGGATAATTTCTGAAATCTTACGGTTTTAAAGATTGTTTGTGGGGCATTAAATCACCAAAATGGTGCGTAAAGAGTAAATAATAACCAATTTGGACAGGATATGAATTTGTATCTTGTTTATGAAAAAAACAGACTTTCAGGAATGCTATTCATGCCTGAACAGACAGATAAGGTCTGTATCTGAATATACAGACCTTTTTAATGGAGATGAGTCAGATACTAGGTGTTTTTAGCAATGATTCTTTCTAAAGTCTTAACACGTTCTTCAAGATCATAAACCTTAAGTTCCAGAGCCTTGTCAGCAAGAATTGCTCTGCTGCTTGCGGCCTGTTCAAGAACCTTGTCTTCCGGAGTATTCTGTTCACCCGCTGCCGGATTTCCCTGATGGGTATTTGAGAGCATGCCGAATTTAGCGGCAGTTTCAACAACAGCGTTAATGAAATCATCGCTTCTTTCTATGATTTTCTTTTCAAGAATCCTCAAGAGTTTATCGTCTGCACTCGAACCACTTCCTCTTGATTCATAGGTGCTGATTGAAATTGCAGCCATATCCAGATGTTCTGCTAAATTTTTGGCTGTTACAAATCCTAAGCCAAGTCTCCATCTTTTATATAATTCCGGACTCATAGTATTTCCTTTGATGTTTTTATTAGCAATCAGACTAGATAGAATAGTTGGACACTTCCAAATTTCCAAGTGCACAATCTTTTAAGTAATGTACGTTTTTTGATTTCAGCATTTCTGCGTGCTTAAAAAGGTCATTACTTTTTTCTATATTTTTAGGAACGCCTTTTCCCGTATACAGACAGTATGCCATCAAAGCACAGGCATCACCGTAATCCCTGTCTGTCTCAGAAGCTTTTTCAAGATAGGAATGCAGATGAAAAACGCACTCATTGTAGTCAGGGGCTATGGACGTATCATGAACGCTGGTTCTACGTCTTTTGGTGACTGAAACTCTGCTGTCGTTAAATTCTTCATTCTTCCTGTCTGCTTCTTTTCTTATTATTTTTTTATTTTCATATCCCCCATAGTTTTTTGCACTATAGGTTTTTTTGAAATAATCAGATAATGTATCTCCGAAAAAATTTATTACGGCAAGCAGATAAATACATTCCTGATAATCATTTCTTATAGCTCTTTCACTGTAGTACTTGGCGGCATTCACGTTGATGTTTGTTCCCAGTCCGATGAATCTCATTCTTGCGAGATAGGGCAGAGAAGGAGCAAATTCAGCGCTCAGCAGTCTTTCAAAAAGTGAAAATGCTTTGCTGTATCTTCCTGTTTTCATGCATCTGAGTGCCCTGAAGTAGTTTATGAACACTCTGGCAAATCTGAAAAAGTCAACCCAGTAGGTCACAAGGAGTATGCATACACACAGTATTCCTTTGACAACAAGGTTGTCGCTTACATTACCGTAAAAGCCAAAAACAGCATAGATAAGTCCGAAGGATATTAAACTTTTTAAAATAAATAAAAACATAAATACCCCCGGAAGGTTATTTTAGCGACTGCGGAATACAATACGGCCTTTGGTGAGGTCGTAAGGAGTCATCTGAACCGTAACCTTGTCGCCGGTTAAAATACGGATATAGTTCTTGCGCATCTTACCGGAAATGTAGGCCATAACAACGTGGCCGTTTTCAAGCTGTACTCTGAAAGTGGTGTTTGGAAGGGTTTCGAGTACTACACCCTGCATTTCAATATTGTCTTCTTTGGACATGTTTTATTAACTCTTTATTATTTTTTAATATTTAAAAGACTGTATGTGATTGTTTTTTACCGATTTGAGAATAAAAAAACTCAAATCAAAAATTGAGCTGAATTGTACTATCTTTTTTATAAATATGCAAAGAAAAAAGCGAACTGTATCGCACTATATTCATATAAAATATAAAAAAATGATAATGGTTTTAAATACTCTAAAGTGAAATTTTTTATTACTTGGTTATATTTTAATCAAATTGTCTGAATTGTTACTTATGGAAAAACGTTTATAAAATTGCTTAAAAACACTGATTTTTTGCGATTAAGTTAAAAAAATCTCACGGTGCGCGGACAGAACTGCCGGTATGGACGGAAATCAATGAGAATTAATTCTGATCTGTTTTCTCGGATAAGCACACTGTCGGTTAAGCTGTAATGTTTTCTGATGTATTATTGTTTTAAGTGAAAATTAATGAAAGCTGGAGGTATGCGGCTGATGTTTAAAGTAAAAATAGATTCCGTTGAGGTTTCAGTATTGTGGGAAAAAACGAATCAGTCGAGGCATTGCGCACAATTGCGTGTAAAGCTCCCGTTAATATCAGTACAAAAATGTACGGCGGTTTTGAGCAGGTAGGTGAACTCGGTACAGCGCTTCCTCATTCCGACACGGAAATCACTTCCGCACCCGGTGATATTCTGCTTTATTGCGGCAGCATGATAGTGCTTTTTTACGGAAAAAACACCTGGAGCTATACCAGACTCGGCCGAATTACCGGTAAAACTCCGGAGGAACTTAAAGAGCTTCTTGGTAAGGAACACGTTACAGTTTCAATAACTTCTGAAAACACTGAAAAATAATGATGTTTATTACGGTTCAGCCAGTTTTAACCATAAAAACTGATTATTTTTTGAGCTATATCTCATGATACGAAAGAGTAACTTTTAAATAACTTTTGAATAACTTATTATTATATTTCCATGTGATTAATATCTAGTAATGCCGACGGCGTTACATAAAACATTAGAGCTTACCACAACAAATAAAGTAAACTTGCAGAAATATAGTAGTTTTGCAAGGTTGATTTAAGGGTTTCTTTATTACCCGGTTCTGCCGACGGAGACTGATTGTCATGCCGTTCCCGTCTGCAGACTGGGACCGAAGAGCTGGAAAGTTTTACCAAGATGCGCTTTTGAGATGATTAGAAGCGTGTTTAATGCAAGGAAACAAACATCCGGAGATAAGAAAAAAGACAGGGATGTTTGCATTTTATTAAAGTGTAGGTGCTGTATTGAGAGTTTTATATTTACCGCACTGTTTCCTGCACCGGGATATACGGAGTTTATCCGGAAAGGTGATCCGGCATTTATCTGAATATATCGGAAGATGCTGTGATTAACCAATTTCAGGGCTTTCCTGATAGGACTGCAAAAGCAGGATTAAAAGGGTGTAAAAAATGCCAAGACTAAAAATAGTAACAGCGTTAAGTATTATCGTGGTTCCGCTGGTAGTACTGTATGTTTTTCTATTTGTTTTACCGGGAATGACCTCAGCAGGTTCAGGTTCCGTTCTTGATCGTAAATTCTCTACCGTCAACGCAGATAACAACGTCGTGGATAAGCCGTACATTGATGAAAGCTATCTGAGTGAAGCAGGCAGAAATCAGCTGGCTTATCAGCAGATGAATGCCGCAAAGGGGGATGTTTACTATCACGATCTGAGCATCAGAGAAAAGATTAATAAAAACACCGAGTTTTATCAGGTTGAAGCCTCCGATCCTGATGAGCTCAGAGAAAAGATTGTAATGTTTGCCCCTGAAAATGCCTCAACCGGCAAAAAGAGTGTGACAAAGGTTACCTATGGTGTTGACTGGAGCCTTGATACACGTCAGGAAGAAGGTGAATGCAAGTTCTACGGAGCAAATATCGTTACCAATGTGACCATGATGGTTCCACAGTGGGTTGGTATGGAAAACCAGCCTGATGAAGTCAAGGAACAGTGGGGTACCTTCCTTACCAGTGTTTCCAACTATGAAGCTACACATAATCAGATTATGATTGAGGTAAGCAAGGAAATTGCAAACAGAATCCGTTTCATTCCTAAGCAGTCTCTCTGTTCAGATCTCGTGGAAAAGGTTAATAACATCGGTAACAGCGGTCTTGAGCTTGCCAAGGAAAAAATGAGAAGATACCGCTATGAAACTGCAGGCGGCAGATATTTCGGCGTCAGGATGCCTGCATTCGCCAGAAGAGACTACGTAGAATCAGTTGAAACCGAATAAATTCACGGTTTTGTTATTAACTGAACAATCCGCATGATTACCGGTTGGTCATGCGGATTTCTTTTTGTAATGCCTGTGGATTTTTACGAAATAGGTGTTATTCAGAGGCCAGAAAACCGGTAAGCATTTCTCTTTTTCGGCCGAACCCCCGGCGCTTTACCAGAGTAAAACCTGCCTCTCTGAGATTGTCCCTGACTTCACGGCACACGGTGAAGGTGGCAATGTTTGTTCCTGCGGTACTAAGATTAACAAGCAGCTTCATGCTTTGCAGAGACCACATGTCGCTGTTGCTTTTGGGGTTGAAACCGTCAAGAAACCATGAATTCACAGGCTGATTTACCGAGATGCGCGAATAGCAGTCGGATATGTCCCCAATCATCAGTACAAGGGTGAAGTGACTGTTTATGACTACCCTGTTCAGTCCTGTGTGCAGGGGGCGTGAAAATAATGCCTGAAGTAGTTCCTTACTTTCTTTTTCAAGCTGAGGAAAGTGTCGGTGGGCTCTGGCCATGTCATCAGGACTCAGAGGATATTTCTCCACTGTCAGAAAGGTAATGTCAGGGAGTGTTTCAGCCTCTTCTTCAAGAAGCCTGTAGAAACGCATCAGAGTTAGCAGATTGAGTCCGGTACCGAATCCCGTTTCTCCAATCAGATATTCACGGGGGCCTGTTCCGTTGCCAGAAAGTGAACCTGCCGATGCCGGAAGTCTTTCCTTCAGATCGCATCCGTTTATGAAAACATGTTCTGTTTCATCCATGCCTCCGCAGTCGGAGAAATACACATCATCAAAATCGGTGCTGCGGGGTTCATCGGTTTCGGTAAAATCGATGCTGGCGTAGGTTATCGGATTTTCCGGGAGAGAGGAGGTGATAGTAATCATGATACGTTCCTGTTTTCAGACGACGGATAATTATTGATCACCGGAAATCAACTGTCCACATTCCGATAACAATTGATTTTTAAACTGATTCCGGATAATCCGTTTCGACAGGAGAAATGTGTTAATGCAGGTGTTTTTATACACATTTCTGTTATGTGACACAGTATGAATTGATTTTTGCCACAATTAAAAAAAACTATAATATAATGTGATTCATTGTGGATATGTAGTTTTACATTCCTTGGTTTCCGGCTGAAATTTTTCTGACCGGGTCATGAACCTGAGCGGTTAAGTTCTGTCTAAAGCTTTACTGGGGCCGCCTCGGGTGGTGTAAAAAATCAATAAAGAGATATATAAATTATGAGAAGAGCAGTTATTACCGGTATGGGAATTGTGTCCAGTATTGGTAACAATTTGCAGAATGTTCTGCAGTCCTTAAAAACAGGAAAGTCTGGCATTTCTTTTTCTGAACAGTTTAAGGAAGCAGGTTTAAAGTCAAACGTATGGGGTGCAGTGGATTTAAACCTTGATGAACTGATTGATCGCAAGGTTAAGCGCTTCATGGGCGATGCTGCCGCATATGCCTATCTTTCCATGCAGCAGGCAGTAGAGGATTCCGGTCTTACCGAATCAGAAGTTTCAAATGAAAGAACCGGTCTTATCTGCGGTTCCGGCGGTGCATCAAGCAGAAATCAGGTTGAAGCCTGTGATACCTTAAGAACCAAGGGGATTCGTCGTGTAGGTCCTTATCAGGTTACTAGATGCATGGGATCAACCACTTCAGCATGTCTGGCAACACCTTTCAAGATTAAAGGCGTTAATTACAGTATCAGTTCAGCCTGTTCAACATCAGCTCACTGTATCGGCACTGCTGCTGAACAGATTATGCTTGGCAAGCAGGATGTCGTGTTTGCCGGTGGCGGTGAAGAACTGGACTGGAGTCTGGCCTGTCTGTTCGACGGCATGGGCGCCTTAAGCACCAAGTACAATGAAACTCCTGAAAAGGCTTCAAGAACCTATGATGCCGATCGTGACGGTTTTGTTATTGCCGGCGGTGGCGGCATGGTTGTTGTTGAAGAACTCGAACATGCACTTGCGCGCGGTGCCAAGATTTACGGTGAACTGGTAGGCTTCGGCGCAACTTCAGACGGTTACGACATGGTAGCCCCTTCCGGAGAAGGTGCGGTGAGATGCATGAAGCAGGCTATGGCAACTTCAGCCAATCCTGTCCAGTACATCAATACTCACGGTACTTCAACCAAGGTGGGCGATACCAAGGAACTTGAGGCAATCAAGACAACATTCGGTGAAAATGTTCCGTTCCTGAGCGCAACCAAGGCTATGACAGGACACAGTCTCGGTGCTGCAGGCGTGCAGGAAGCCATTTACTCACTTCTGATGCTTAACAATAACTTCATTGCTCCAAGTATCAATATTGAAAATCTTGATCCTCTGGCAGAAGGTTTGCCAATTGTTACTTCAGCCAAGGATATTGAGCTTGAATGCGTAATGTCAAACAGCTTCGGTTTCGGCGGAACCAATGCCTGTCTGATTTTCAACAAGTATCACGGTTAATGCGGTCTGCCGACGGCAGACGTTTTTTAAAAAATCAGAGGAAAATTTTTTCTTCTGATTTTTTTGTATATAAGGATAATAAATGGGCGACAGAATTAGACTGGATAAATGTCTTACACTGAATTACGGTCTGAGCAGAAAGGAGGCGGGTGTTGTTATCCGTAAAGGCGAGGTTACCGTTAACGGCAGTGTGGTAAAGGATGCGGCACTCAAGGTCGGACCTGAAGATGCCATTGTCTGCAACGGTGACGGTCTTGAAGTGGTAACTGAGCAGAAAAAGAGGTATTTCATGATAAATAAGCCTCAGGGGTGCGTCTGTTCAAATGATGATCCGATGAATCCGATTGTTCTGACCCTGCTTTCCGAGGAGGCGGGGGGACTGTTCTGCGTGGGCAGACTGGACCTTGATACCGAAGGTCTTCTGTTCATTACTGATGACGGGGCCTGGGCGCACCGTATAACCTCTCCCAAAAAGTCCCACACAAAAACCTATGAGGTATGGCTGGCTGAAGACTGTCCTGAAAGCAATATAGAACTGTTTGAGAAGGGAGTGCTTCTTCGCGGTGAGAAAGAACCGACAAGACCAGCCAGACTTGAAATTCTTGAACCGAAACATGTGCTGCTGACCATTACCGAAGGCAGATATCATCAGGTGAAAAGAATGTTCGGTTTTACGGGGAACAGAGTGGTAGGACTTAAACGCATTTCTATCGGTGAGGTGATGCTTGACGATGATCTGATGCCTGGCGAATACCGTGAACTTACGGAACGTGAGATAGCTCTTTTTTAGTAGGCAGAACATGCTGAAAAACAGAGAACCGGACGAAAGTCCGGTTCTCTGTTTCTATAGTGACAGCTAAATGTTTCAGGCAAAAATTTTTGAGCGGAATGCAAAGAATACGGCGCCAACCATACAGAGTGCCGCCCACAGATAGTCCCAGTTCCATTTTTCGCCGAACATCAGGATTGACAGAGGAACGAAAACTGTAAGGGTGATAACCTCCTGCATTATTTTCAGCTGACCGATGGTAAAGTAATCATGGGCATAGCGATTGGCGGGAACCATCAGCATATACTCGATAAGAGCGATAAGCCATGAGACGATAACGGCTATGTATACGGGCTTGTCGGCCAGTTTGCTTAAATGACCGTACCATGCTATGTTCATAAAGACATTACTCAGAACAAGCAGAGAAATACATCCAATAACAACTTTGTACTCCATCAGCATAACAAATACCTTAAATTATCAGTTAAACAGTTAAATACTATTTGCTACTTTCAAAGAAAAAGCCTTCAGTAAAGCTCGCATTTTATCATAAATAAGGTATATAGAACGAATTTTATTAATGTCGACGGATTCAGTCGTGATAATGATTTGCGGTAAAAACGGGGGCCGTGATTTCAGCGCCGGAATACCTGGATTCTTTCGGAAAAGCTGAAAACAGAAAATATTTCCGGCATTTTGGAATTTGCTGTTGAAATCCGAAAATTCATCCCTATATAGCTAGATGTATATTGTGTTTTATTATTTTTAGGAGACGGATTTTTATGAGTGAACAGGAAAAACAGACCGGCACTGCTGAAGAACAGGTAAACGAAAGTGCTGAAACCAGTACTCAGAATTCTGAAAATCAGGAAGAAGTGAAGGCACAGGCTGCTGAAGCTGAATCAGCAGAAGAAGCGGCTGAGGAAGAAATTGATATTCTGGAAGTTGCCGCCAACCTGACTCCTGAACAGTTAAGAACAGAACTTTATTCTGCAAGACTTTCAATCAAGCAGCTCAAGGATGAAAAGAATCATCTGCAGAAGGAATTCGACAGAAAACTCGGTGCACTGCAGCAGGAAAAGAGTACTGTAATGGCTCAGTACGATGAATACAAGAAGAATGCAACAGCCGAATATGAAGACAAGCAGAAGAAGATCATTGAAGTGACTCAGAAGAAGCTTGCCGAAGAAGTCGCAGCTAAGGAAGAAGAAGTAAAACGCATTCTTACCAGAAGTGAAAACGAAATCAGCAAGGCAAAGAGTTTTGCTCTTGAAGGCTTTGTAAAGGATCTGATTCCAAGCATTGAACCTTTGGAAAAGGCGCTTTTCTACTCCGATCGCAACAATGAACAGCAGAAGGATCTGATTGCCGGTCTGGAAATGACCATGGAACTTATCCTTAAGGCCATCAAGAAGAACGGAGTGGAGGTAATTGATCCTCTGAATGAATTATTCGATCCTAACTATCAGCAGGCTATTCAGCATATCCCTAATCCGGCGGTTCCTGCCAACCACGTAATGGGTGTTATCCAGAAGGGATATGCACTGAACGGACGTTTATTAAAGCCTGCACTTGTTGTTGTTTCATCAGGAATGTAAAAAAAATAAAAAATTTTTACTTTTAATCTTGAATTTAAAAAACAAGGCATTATTTAAGATAGTGTAGAGATAAGAAGAAAGCCGCAGCAGAAAGAGATTAAGACAATGCGGCTTAAAGATTTAAGTATAGGAGTTTAAAAATGGGTAAGATTATCGGTATCGACCTCGGTACTACCAACTCATGTGTGGCAGTATATGAAAACGGCAACGCTCGTGTATTAGAAAATGCGGAAGGTCATCGTACCACCCCTTCAATCATCGGTTACACCGATGATGGTGAAATCCTGGTAGGTGATGTTGCAAAGCGTCAGGCTGTAACAAATCCAAAGAATACATTATTCGCTATCAAGAGACTTATCGGTCGTCGTTTTGACGATGTTGAAGTTCAGCGTGATATTTCAATCATGCCTTTCAAGATTGTTAAGTCTCCTAACGGCGACGCATGGGTTAACGTAAAAGACAAGGAAATGGCTCCACCACAGGTTTCTGCAGAAGTTCTCAAGAAGATGAAGAAGACTGCTGAAGACATCCTCGGTGAAGAAGTAACAGAAGCTGTTATTACCGTTCCTGCATACTTCAACGACCAGCAGCGTCAGGCTACCAAGGACGCAGGCCGTATTGCAGGTCTTAACGTTAAGCGTATTATTAACGAACCTACCGCAGCTGCTATGGCTTACGGTGAAGACAAGGTTAAGGGCGAAAAGAAGATTGCCGTATACGACCTCGGTGGCGGTACATTCGATATTTCAATCATTGATATCGATGAAGTTGACGGTGAAAAGACCTTCGAAGTACTTTCAACCAACGGTGATACCCACTTAGGCGGTGAAGACTTTGATAACCTGTTAATCAACTACCTGATTGACGAATTCAAGGCTACCAACAACATTGATTTAAGAAATGATATCCACGCTTTACAGCGTCTGAAGGAAAGTGCAGAAAAGGCTAAGATCGAACTTTCATCTGCAACTCAGACCGATATCAACCTCCCTTACATCACTGCTGATGCTACCGGTCCTAAGCACATGAACATCAAGCTTACCCGTGCAAAGCTTGAATCTCTGGTTGAAGACCTGGTTCAGAAGTCTCTGATTCCTGTACAGACTGCATTAAAGGATGCCGGCCTGTCAGTTGGTGAAGTTGATGAAGTATTACTGGTTGGCGGTCAGACCCGTATGCCACTGGTTCAGAAGGTTGTATCTGAATTCTTCGGTAAGGAACCACGTAAGGACGTAAACCCAGATGAAGCAGTTGCAGTTGGTGCAGCAATTCAGGGTTCCGTACTTGCAGGTGATAAGAAGGACGTGTTACTGCTCGACGTTACTCCGTTATCACTCGGTATTGAAACTCTCGGTGGTGTAATGACTACTCTGATTGAAAAGAATACCACTATTCCTACCAAGAAGAGCCAGACCTTCTCTACCGCAGAAGATAACCAGCCTGCAGTAACCATTCGCGTACTTCAGGGTGAACGTAAGCGTGCGGCAGACAATAAGTTACTCGGTAACTTTAACCTCGAAGGTATTGCTGCAGCTCCACGCGGAGTTCCACAGATTGAAGTTACCTTCGATATCGATGCTGATGGTCTGATTCACGTAAGTGCAAAGGATAAGAACACCGGTAAGGAACAGCAGATTACCATTCAGTCTTCATCTGGTCTGTCAGAAGAAGAAATTCAGAAGATGGTTCGTGAAGCTGAAGCTCACTCTGCAGAAGATAAGAAGTTCGCAGATCTGGCTAACGCACGTAACCGTTCTGATGCTCTTATTCATGCTTACCAGAAGCAGATGCAGGAAAACGGCGATAAGCTTCCTGAAAATGTTAAGACTGAACTCAGCCAGGCTATTAACAACCTCGAAAATGCATGCCGCGGTGACGATTTAGCAGCAATCGAAGCTGCTGAAAAGAAGCTTCAGGATATTGCAGGTGCTTTATCTCAGTACGCTCAGCAGGCAGGTGCAGCCGGCGCAGCAGGTCAGCAGCAGAGTGCTGGCGGCAGCAACGGCAACAGCGGTAACAATGGCGGTGCCCGTGACGCTGACTTCGAAGAAGTTTAACGGCATACAGGTAATGCAAGATAGCGGGGGAGAACCCCGCTATTAGAGAATAACGGACACTGTCAGCTGACAGAGTCCGTTACTTGTATGTTATGAATTGAGATTAAATTAAGGGAATTTGTTTTTATGGCTGAGAAGCGTGATTACTATGAAGTCCTTGGTGTTGAAAAGAATGCCGATGATCAGACTATAAAAAGGGCCTTTAAGCGTTTGGCCATGAAATATCATCCGGATCGCAACAAGGAACCCGGTGCGGAAGAAAAGTTCAAGGAAATCAACGAAGCATACGCGGTTCTGAGTGACCAGCAGAAGAGAGCTGCATACGATCAGTACGGTTTTGCAGGGGTTGATCCTAACCAGGGCGGTTTCGGCGGTGGCGGATTCGGCGGCTTCGGCGGTGGCGGATTCGACTTCGGCGATATCTTCGGACAGGCTTTCGGCGATATTTTCGGAGGTGCTGGCGGTCGTCGTCGCGGTCCTTCAGTTCAACCAGGCGAAGATCTTCAGCTTCAGGTTTCAATAACTCTTGAAGAAGCCGTAAAGGGAATCAAGAAGAAGTTCAAGATCAATAAGAACGTTACCTGTGACTGCTGTCATGGTACAGGTGCTGAAGCAGGTTCTTCCACCAAGGAATGTCCAACCTGTCACGGTGCCGGCGTGGTTCTCAAGGGTAACGGAATTTTCAGAATTCAGGAAACCTGTCCTAACTGTCACGGAAGAGGCAAGATCTTTGACAAGCCTTGTAAGAAGTGTAACGGTGAAGGTCGCTACCGTGATAAGCAGGAAGTTGAAGTTGATATTCCGGCAGGTGTTGATGACGGCATGAGAATGACCCTCCGCGGTTATGGTGAAGCCGGCAGAAACGGTGCTCCTTCAGGTGATCTGTTTGTATTTATCAGAGTTAAGCCTCATCCGATTTTTGAAAGAGACGGTATGGATCTTTATGTTGATGTTCCTATCAGCATCACTACCGCTACTTTAGGCGGTAAGGTTGAGGTTCCTACTCTCGACGGCAAGATTTCCCTGACCGTTAAGGAAGGTACTCAGTCAGGTACTCAGTTAAGAGCCAAGGGCAAGGGTATCCCTTCACTCCACGGGGCAGCCGTGGGTGATCTCTACTGCAGAATCATTGTTGAGGTTCCGGTAAATCTGAATAATGAGCAGAAGGAACTTCTGAAGAAGTTTGACGATTCAATCAGCGGAAACGGAGCTAAATCTTCAAACAATCTTCCTGGAGTCAAGGGGTTCTTTGATAAGGTTAAGTCTTTCTTCGACAGCATGAGTGATTCAAAAAAGAACAAGTAATGTTCAATCAGTCAAAGTTGTGAGAGATATAAAGTTATTTAATTCTTATCATGATAAAATACACTCAGTACGTTGCGGTGTGGTGAATTAACAGCACGGCAGCAAAACTGACGATAATATAAATTGGTGCATGAGTCAGCTGCGAACAGCGGCTGATTCAATTTTTTTATTCTTTAAAAATGGGGGAACATAATGGATAGAACTCCAATGACCGTTCAGGGTGCTGAAGCCATTCGTAAGGAACTTGACTTTTTAAAAGGCACTGAACGTCCTCGTATATCTGATTTAATTGCCGAGGCCAGAGAACACGGTGACCTTAAGGAAAATGCGGAATACCATGCGGCAAGAGAAGCTCAGGGTATGTGTGAAGCCAAGATCAAGGATCTTGAAGCTCAGTTATCAACAGCTGAAGTTATTGACATCACCAAGGTTAAGGTAGACGGTGAAAAGAAGGTTGTTTTCGGTGCTACCGTTAAGCTTGAAAAGGATGACGGTACTGAAATCACCTATAAGATCGTTGGTGAACATGAATCTGATGTTAAAAACGGTCTGCTTTCCTTCAAGACTCCTATTGCCAGAGGTCTGATGGGTAAGTATGTTGATGATGAAGTTGAAATCGTTACTCCAAAGGGAAAGGTAACCTATTACATTAACGACATTCTTTACGTTTAATGTGATTTCATATTCTGTTATCTGATTTTGTTAAGGAAGAGGGAGCCCGGTATGTAATGCCGGCTCCTTTTTTCATATCTGCCTGTCGCGGACAAAAAAACGGAGACCCGCAGGTCTCCGTTGATCAGATAAATACCGAAACTTTGTTGTTTTAAACATATACGAAAAATAATTTAATGGAAGTTGCAGAAAATACAAGACTTCCATAATTTTTTGCGGTATAATATAAACATATATATTATATGTTTATATGGATGATTTTATGGCTGTAGCAGACACTCCGAAATTACCTCCTCTTATGATTATCAATCAGGGAAAATACTCTTATGTCACGACATATAAGATTACTTGGGACAAGACACTCAGACAACCGAGAAGGGTGCCGGGGCAGAATAAAACCGTGGGCAAGATTGTCGGTGGCGGAACTGAAGGTGTCATAGAATGGAATTCTGAATTTCTTGACGAACACCCTGAACTTGCAGGGTTCATTACCAGAAGAGTTTTAAAAGGCCAAAAGGGTTCCAGAAACGTCTATGATTATGAGTTTGAACCGATTGATGAGATGATTTCTCTAAGAGAAGCCTTGAATCTGAAAAGACTCAGTGCCGGAGCCACATGGGCGTTGGATAACATCGTGGCAGGCAGTTCTCTTACAAAGACACTGGAACAGATTTTCGGTAAGTTTAACAGGCATAAAAAGCTGTTGTC